>CAYUUJ010000034.1:0-9736 GCA_964447845.1 uncultured Anaerolineaceae bacterium | reverse complement strand
GCGAATAATTTGCCGAAATTTTCCTCAGCCGAGCCGGGCGGCGGACCGTAGTTATTGGCCAGGTCGAAGTGCGTGATGCCGAGGTCGAAGGCGCGGCGTGCGATGGCGCGGCCGTTCTCGAGCACGTCCACGCCGCCGAAGTTGTACCACCAGCCGAGCGAGATGGGCGGGAGTTTGAGTCCGCTGCGACCGACGCGGTTGTAGGCCATCGAGTCGTAGCGGGCTTCAGAGGCAAGGTAGGGCATGAAGTCTCCTGATTATGGACGATGGACCATGGGCGATGGACGACGGACCATTCTCCATGGTCCATCGTCCATTAAAACTTCCACTTCTTCAACACATCCACGGCTTTGTAATCGGTCAGGTCCAATTGGAGCGGCGTAATGGACACATATCCGCCTGAGAGCGCGCCGACATCCGTGCCTTCCTCGGGCACGCTGGTGGGTACGTCCCCGCCGATCCAATAATAGGGCCGGTTGCGCGGGTCTACGCGCGTATCCAGTTCGTCATGATACACGCGCAGTCCCTGCCGGGTGACCATGTAGCCTTTTAATTCAGTTTCTTTCAAATAAGGCAGATTGACATTTAGAAGAACGCCTTTTGGCAGACCTTCAGCGATCACCTTTCCGACGACATGTTTCGCAACCGCCGCGGCTGTAGAGAAATCCAGCAGGCCTGTGAAACCTTCCGGCGTATCAAGCGAGAAGGCAACACCTTCCACTCCGCTGATGACCGCCTCCATGGCGGCCGTGACCGTGCCCGAATAGGTCACGTCATGGCCAACATTCGCCATAGGGTTAATCCCTGATACCACCAGGTCTACTTTTTCTTTCAGGAAACCCAGCAGGGCCAGGGCCACGCAATCGGACGGCGCTCCATCTGAACTGTACGCAGGTGAGCCGTCTGCCAGCATCGTTTCGCGGATGCGCAGCGGCCGGTGCAGAGTCTTGACATGACCGGAGGCGGACCAGTTGCGATCCGGCGCGAAGACAGTCACCCGACCCAGCGGCCGCATGGCCTGAGCCAGCGCCAGTAGTCCCGGAGCAGTTACACCATCATCATTCGTGACAAGAATATGCATAGGAATTTACGATTGACAATTTACGATTTACGATTGCTGATTTGCTCTTTTGCTGATTTGCTAATTTTCCACTTCCGTCAATGATTTCTTGAAACTCTCGAGCGCCGGGATCGGAGTGGGATCGACGCCATAGGCGATGGCCAGATAATAAGCCATGTAATCGCCGAACAGGACCTGGGTCCACATGTGAGCCAGAGCTGAATCGCCGCGCGCGTCGACGTAGTCCGTGTTGAGGCCTTCAAGCATGAACACTTTGCGGGTCAGGTCCGAGCGCAATCGGTTGCGCGGGTGATCGGACGGCGCGCGCAGGAACAGCGTCATGCTGTGCGCGTTGAGCGTATTCTCGGGGGACATCAGACCTTGCAAGGTATTGTGGTCCGCTTCAGGCAGGAGTTCGAATTGCGCTGCGGCCTTGGCGATCTCGTTGATCTGTCCTTTCCAGCGCCGGGCGACGGGCGCCAGATATCCGGAAGCCATGACGATCACGAGACGTCCCATTAATTGACCGGCGTAGCGCTTGGCAGGATTTTTCGCGGTGAGGATATCCGGCGTCAAACGCGTTTGGGCTTTTTTCATGGAGGCGACTGCAGCGGACAAAAATTCTGCCTGGTCCTCGATCCATCCCAGGCGCACGAATAAGGCCAACAACAAACCGAAAGAGAATCCCACCGCGGCGCGCGGCTGACCTTCGTGCTCGAATTTCCAAAAGGGAGTCTTGTTCTTCGCAGAGAGCTCGCCCAGTTTTCCGCCGCGGCTGATGGTGAGCAATTGACACCCGCGCTGCAAAGCCAATTCATATCCACTTAACGTCTCTTCGGTGTTGCCCGAATGGGACGAGCAGATCACCAAGGTCTCCGGACCGGAGGCGAAGCCCGGCAGGTTGTAATCGCGATGTACGATGACGGGGATGGCGCAAACAGGCTGGACGTAGGCGGCCAGCAGGTCCGCGCCGATGGCCGAGCCGCCCACGCCGGAGATGACGACGTAGCGGATGTTCTTGATGTCCGGCAGAGTGTGCTTGAGTCCCAGCGCCCAGGCGGCGGCCAGTTGATCCGGCAGGCCGTCGATGTGCCCGACCATATTCTGTGGATCGAATTGTTTATAGCGATTGAGGTCGTCGAGATTCATGATGGTAATTCTATCAGACTATAAATACGCATATGTCATTGCGAGCCCCGAAGGGGGAAGTAATCTCCTCGCACTACCATGAGATTGCCACGTCGCGGCGACGTGCACGCCGCCTCTCGCAATGACATGGAGTGATGCGGCGCCTTTGCGTTAAATCCTGGTGTTTCTAATTATTTGGAATAGCACCTTGAATAAACTCCGCCAGATCCTTCTTCAATTCCGCCAGCGACGGCAGATGGATATACATCATGTGCCCGGCCTCGTAATACCCCATGCTGACATTGCCGCGCAGGCTTTCGTTCAGCCCCAGATGATCGAAGGTGTATTCGGTGGCCGAGTAAGGCGTGCCCAGATCGTAATACCCGTTGGCGACGAAAACCTTCAGATGCGGATTGTAGGTCATCGCCTGACGCAGGGTCTCGCCGACGTTGATATATTGATTCTCGAACTCGGCATACGACCAGGGATGCACGAAGCCGCTCAGGATCTCATACGGCAGGTCCGATTCGAACTTCAGCTCGGAACGCACGTAATGATAAAAGCCGGCGGTGTATGGGCCCATGACATTCGTCAGAAGCGGATCATATTCAGGTTTCTCGGTCACGCCCAGCCGGTCGATGCCCGTGAAGCGGCTGTCCAGCCGGCCGACGGTCAGACCGCGCTCGCGTAAAAGCTCCTTGAAGAAATGTCCGTCTTTGATGCGTAGGTTGGAGCGTTCAATGAATTCGGGCGAGAGACCGGTAAAACGTGACAGTTTTTCCACAATCACATTGCGCTCGGCGCGCGTGAGCGTGTCCCCTTTGAGCAGCGCGGCCGCATATTCGCCCAGCGCGAACTTCTCCACTTCCTTGAGCAGGCTTTGCAAAGGCTTGCGGACGCGTACCTTGTGGTGATACCAGGCTGTGGCTGCATAGCCGGGCAGGAACATAATGAAGGGCAGGTCATTGTTCACGTTGAAGTCGAGCGTGGTGAAATCCAAAACCGCCGAGACCAGCATCAGGCCGTTCAGATACAGCCCGTGGCGCTCCTGTAGATAACCCGAAAGGCCCGCGGCGCGCGTCGTGCCATAGCTTTCGCCGATCAGGAATTTGGGTGAGAGCCAGCGGTTGGCGCGCGTCGTATACAGGCGGATGAAATCGCCCACCGATTGGATGTCCTTTTTAAAGCCGTGCCATTCCTTCGGCTTCTGTCCCTCCACCGGGCGGCTGTACCCCGTGCTGACCGGGTCGATGAACACCAGGTCGGTTTGATCCAGCAAGGAATATTCGTTGTCCGTTAATTGGAACGGAGGCGGCGGCAGACTCCCATCGAACTCGAGCACTGCGCGGCGTGGACCGAGGATGCCGAGGTGCAGCCACACGGACGACGAGCCGGGTCCGCCGTTGAACGAGAATGTCAGCGGACGTTTGGATGCATCCGCCACGTCATCTTTTGTGTACGCGACAAAGAAGACCTGCGCTTTGGGCTTGTCGCCCTCCGCTTCCTTCTCCCGATCGGCTGTCTCCTCTTTCAGGACCATGGTCCCGGCGACGACGGTATATGCGATCTCTTTACCATCGATCGTGACCTTATGTCTGGTCTCGACCAGGTTGTCCTTGGGAGCCGGTTTCTCTTCCTTCTTTTCTTCGGGTTTCTTGGCTTCTTCTTTTTCGGTCATGTGAGCCACCTTGGTCGTCTAAAAGGGCTTGAAGACCATCAACCACAACACAAACATCGGGATGGCATATCCAACGACGATAAGTTGCGTGGTGTTGATCTTCCGGATCTGTTCAGCTATCATTTCTGGTGTCCCAGGCGGCTCGGCGGGATAGTGTTTCCCTCCCACCATATAGGGCAGACCCACCAACCGGCGCAAAGGCTTAAAGGCTTTTTCCGTGAACCAGGCCATCCAGCCAAAGACGAACATCATTAATACAATGGAAAGCCAGACCCAGATCTTATCCCAGATCTTGATCAGGAACGGCAGAACCAGTCCGCTCAGCCCCATGACGAGGAAGGCAATCCCCATCAGGATTAATGTGCTGAACGAAAGATCGAGCAGAGCGCGAATACGTTCCATATTCGTTTCCTTGCGGATACGAAACACCATGGCGGCCGAGGCGCCGTGCGCCAGGAAAAAAGTGATGGCGGCCAAAACGTGAATGAATATCAACCAACGAATAATTACTGCTGTCATGTGAACCTCCTTTTGACCAAATAAAATCAGGAATGGACGATCCTTTGATAGATTTCTTTCTTGGTCCAGCCGGAAAGCTCGGCCAGCTCTGCGGCGATCTCCTTGGACTTTTTGTTACCCTTCCCGGCCTCTTCGATCGCGGCCGATAATTGCTCTTCGGTCCATCTCCCTCTTTCCTCTTTCCTCTTTCCTTCAACCACCAGCGTAAACTCCCCGCGCGCAGGCTGGGCTTTGAAATACTCAAGTGCTTCACTCACGCTCCCGCGCCAAAATTCCTCGAACATCTTGGTCATCTCGCGCGCCACGGCGATACGGCGGTCGCCGAGCGTTGAGAGAATATCTTCCAATGCTTCCGTGACGCGATGGGGGGACTCGAGAAAGATCAGTGTGTACGGCTGATCGGCAACTTCATTTAATCTCGCACGGCGATCGTTGGCTTTATGAGGCAGATAGCCGAGGTAAAGGAAACTGTCCGTGGGCAGGCCGGAAACGGTCAGGGCGGCGATCGGAGCCGAGGGGCCGGGGACAGGCCGAACGTCGAATCCGGACGCGAGCGCAGCCTTCACCAGTTCATAGCCGGGATCGTTAATGGCGGGGCTGCCCGCGTCCGAGACCAACGCCACGTCCCCGGTCGCGAGCGTTTGCAGGATCGAATCGATCTTATTCAGTTTGTTGTGTTCAAAGTAACTGGTGATGGGCGTGGGGATCTCGAAGTGTTTCAGCAATTTCCCCGTGTGGCGTGTATCTTCCGCGGCGATCAAGCGGACTTCGCGCAGGACCCGGATGGCGCGCGGCGAGAGATCTTCGAGATTGCCGATGGGGGTAGCGACGAGATAGAGCGTGCCCATGAGATTATTTTATACCCAAGATCATATTTCATACTCCCCAATCATCTGATCCGGGAAAGCGTTAGAACTTTAACACAAAGGCACAAAGGCTCTAAGGCACGAAAAGAAAAAGGCTTTGTGTCTTGGTGTCTTTGTGCTTTTGTGGTTAATAAATCCTTATTCCGCGCAGGTTTTCATATCGATCTGGAAGATCGTGCAGCCGGCATCAAACGCGGGTGGCTTGAGACAGCATAGATCCGTTTGATCGAAATGATCGCCTTCGGCGCAGCGCCCGGGGCTGCTTGCAGAGAGCACAAGCGGCGGGTTGCAGACCTTAAGCTGATAAGCGAATGAATTTTTTGATGTGCAGGTGACGAGCACATCCGTGGTTTGAGTCGTTGTGACCTGACACTTCATGTCCGGAGAAAGCGATTGGAACGTGGCATTCAACGGGATTGAGACCGTGGTGAACGGGTCCTTATTGATGCAGGTCCTGTTCCTTTCCACGACGCTGGGAACGGGAACTTGCACTGTATCCGGTTGGCAGAACGGCGCGAAGGGCACGACCGTCGGGGTGAGCGTAGGCAAGGCTGTTTCGCTGGGCAGAGCCGTTGGTGTGGGAGGAACTTTTGTCGCGGTGGCGGTCGAGGTCGGCGGTTGGATCATTGCGAAGATCGGATCTTTAAAGAAGAACGCGGCCGCCAGCAGGATGATCAGCAGCGCCACCCCTCCGAAGATCAAGCCGCGTTTTCCACCGGATGACCCGGGTTGGCTGGTGGGGGCTAGCGTCTTTGTATTTCCATGGGCGGCTTCATTGAAGGCATGCGAAAGATGAGTGGCTGTCGGATAACGATCGTCTCTGTTCTTCGCCATGGCAGTCTTGATCACCGTGTCGGTGGCAAGGGGCAGGCTCGGGTTGTCCTTCAAGATCTCCGGGACCGGCGCCGTCACGTGTTTGAGCACCACACCCATGGGTGTATCCGCATTGTAGGGTTGCTTGCCGCTCAACATATGGAAGATGATCACCCCCAGGCCATAGATGTCGCTGCGGTTGTCGACCTGATCGCCCTGGGCCTGTTCCGGACTCATGTATGCGGGCGTGCCAATGATCCCGCTGCCGGTCAGGTTCGTGGAGGCCGAGCCAAACTTCGCGATGCCGAAGTCCGAGATGAACGGTTCACCGGTGCTATCGAACAGAATGTTATCCGGCTTGAGGTCGCGGTGAACAATGCCTTTTTTGTGCGCGTATGCCAGCGCCGAGGACAACCTTTCAATGATGCGGGCTGCATCCTGTATCGAAAACTTTCCTTTTTGGATCTGGCTGGTAAGCGACCCGCCCGTCATGTAGCGCATCACAAAAAATGGGACGCCGTCATCCTCCCCCACATCATAAACGGGCACGATCGCCGGATGTTCGAGCGCCGCGATGGTCTTGATCTCACGTTTGAACCGGTCATGGAACTGGGGATCGTGCAGGAATTCGCGCGGCAGGACTTTGATGGCCACTTCCCGGTCGAAACTGGGATCGAAGGCCCGGTAGACGGTCGCCATGCCGCCGCGGCCCAACTCCGCCTTGACCTGGTACCGTCCTATTTTTTCAGGAATCATGCGGCAAGTATAACCATTGTGAAGTCATGCTGCAAGCATTATCACCTTCCTGCAATGTGCGGCCTTATTTCTCCGTGCCGGTGATCACCATCTGCATGAAGTACCGTTGGGCGAGCAGCAGGACCAGGAAAGGAACAACCAGCACCACCAGCGTGCTGGCCTGGATCAGATTCTCGATCGGGACCAGAGATTGATAATTTTGAATCCCAAATGAAACCGGCATCATCGACGGATCGAGGTAGAGGGATGCCAGGCGGGTCTCGTTCCAGCTGTAAAAGAAATGCAGGAGTGAAATGGTGATCACCACGGGCCAGGATTGCGGCAGGACGATGTGGAACAATCTACGCAGTGGGCCGGCGCCATCGATCATGGCGGCTTCCTCCAGGTCAATTGGCAGGGTCCTGAAATTCTGGCGCAGCAGGAAAATATATACCGCATTCCCGAAGAAGAGATGCACAAGCAGTGGATAGGCCGTCCCCTTCCAGTCCAGAAAATTCACATACACAAAAAAACTGGGAATGAAGGTAACCTTTTCAGGGATCAGGATGGTGGCGATTAAAATATAAAATAACAGGTTGCCTCCCGGTAGAGGGAATCGCGCGAAGCCGTACGCCACCACGATCGAAGATATCAGCACGCCCAGTTCGCCGATCAGGGTCAGCAGTAAAGTATTACGCAGCATGTTGGCGAAGGGCAGGGCGCGGAAGAGTACCGCGAAATTGTCCCAGGCGAAGTGCGGCTCGTAGACGCCGCTCAGCATGCGCCAGCTTCCGGTCCATTCGATCAAGCCGTCCTGGGGACGCGCCGGATCGATGAACATGCTGGTGGCGCGCCCTGGCTCGATCAACGCCCATTGTTGAGTGCCTTGCGCGGTCGGTACGTTATAGAGCTGGTACTGTTGCCCTTCATACTCGTAGCGGATGATGCTGGCAGGATAAAGCGGCGCGTGATCGGCCAGCAATTGCTCGGTGGGCATGAGCGCGGTGACGACCATGAACATCACCGGCAGCAGGTACAAGGCCAGCAGGATCCAGACGAACAGATTGAACGGCAGGATATCCAAAACCCGTTGCAGCCTGGGTGACAGATCATTTTTCCAACGGTGGATGCGCGGAGAGAAAGTTTGCAGCATGCTCAGACCTCCCGGTCCGGGAAGTGCACCCAGTGTTTCGAAGTGGCGAAGAGCGTCAGGACCACGATCATCACGATCACGAAGAAAGCCCACGCCAGGCTGGAGGCATAGCCCGCTCTGAACAGGCTGAACAGGTTGTAATGGACATAGGCGTCATAGGTTGATAAGTTGGGGGTCCATGCATAGCCGCGGTCCATCAGCAGCGTGCCGCCGAATACGGCCGTCAGGTTAATGATCAGAGAGAAGAAAGTGGCCGGTGAGATCAGCGGCAGTGTGATCGCGAAAAAACGGGTCAGGCGTCCAGCCCCGTCGATCTGTGCGGCTTCATAGATCTCGGGATGGATGGCCTGCATGGCGCCCATCATGATCAAAATACTGGGGCCGATGGTCCATAACGAACCCAGTATCACCAGGGCGTCGCCCCCTGCGTACGGTGAAAACAGACGGCCGAGTGCCTCCAGTCCAAGCGGACCGAAGAGCATGCGATTGGCCCAGCCGCTGTCCGAGTTGAAGAAACCGCGCCACATGAAAGCTGCGGCCGTGGCTGGGATGATGCTGGGGAAGAAAAACAGCACGCGCAGCGTGTTCTTCATCAGAAGTTTCCGGCTGCTCAACAAGGCGGCCAGCAGCACAGATGCGCCTGTTTGCACGGGGATGATGATCAGCGCCAGGCGGAAAGTTTCGAGCAGCACCTGCCTGGCGTTCGGATCGTTGAATATTTCCAAATAATTCTGCAAGCCGATAAAGCGGACCTGAGCCGGTTCGAGCAGGTAAAGTCTGGTGAAAGATAGCACCAGCGAGGCCAGAATCGGCAGCAGGTTGAAGAGCAACATTCCGATCAGCCAGGGCGAGATCAGCAGCAAGCCCGTCTGCAATTTGTAAGGCGGCCTGCGTGCCGGTTGGGCTTGCGGACGGACGGAGACTCTGCCGGAAATGGTCTTTGCCTGCATCTTTTCCTCGATCAGATCCTGGGCTCGGATTAAGACGAAGTCCACCAGTCGCCTGACGGACTTCGAGGATTACGATCTGCCAATAATGGTAACCCCTTTTTGCCGATCGCGAGGCGGATGCTATAATGCCCGGAAAACGGTAGTTCATATGTCCGATCAAATCGCCCAAGCGACCC
This sequence comes from uncultured Anaerolineaceae bacterium, assembly GCA_964447845.1. Classification (GTDB taxonomy): domain Bacteria; phylum Chloroflexota; class Anaerolineae; order Anaerolineales; family Villigracilaceae; genus DASXQN01. The sequence continues at coordinate 658 of CAYUUJ010000034.1, read as the reverse complement.
TGACCCAGGAAATCTTCCAGATCCTGGATGAGACCTTCGAAAACCATCACGGGATATACCTCGACCGGGGCACCTCGCTCTTCACCACCCTGGAAACTGTTTCCGCTGCCGAAGCCTCCATCCCCGTTGGAGGCCAGTGCGCCACGCTGGCCGCGCAGGTGGCGCATGTCACTTTTTACATGGAAGTGATCGAAGCTTACATTCAAAAGCGAGACATCGGCAAGGTGGATTGGGGCGAGATCTGGCGGCGCGTGAACAAGGTCTCGTCCGTGGAATGGGCGGCGTATAAAGATCAGCTCAAGCAGACTTATCAGCGCGTGTGGTCCTTGTTAAAAGAGGTGGACGATTGGAATGATGAGAGACCGATCGGAAGCGCGCTGGCGATCGTGGTGCATACGGCGTATCACCTGGGTGAGATCCGCCAGGCGTTGTGTACGTTGAAGCGGCAGTAGAGAATGTCATTGCGACCGCGAAGCGATGTAGGGGCGCAGCATGCTGCGCCCCTACATCGCATCCAATTCAAGTATGTCATTGCGAGGAGCCTGAGGTCGAGGCCCTAGCCGAGACCGGGGCGACGTGGCAATCTCATGATTGCTCGTTACTTGAGATTGCCACGCTCCCCCCGCTGAGCTTACGCTCAGCGTCAGGTCGCTCGCAA
>CAYUUJ010000033.1:0-9919 GCA_964447845.1 uncultured Anaerolineaceae bacterium | reverse complement strand
ACTATGCCGACCAGGACTCCGACGACCGTCGCACGATCCATGTGGACATTCGCGGGGAAGACCTGAGCGCGCTGATCGGCCGTCACGCCGAGACGATGAACGCATTTCAATATGTGGCATCCCTGATCGTTGGAAAAGAAGTGGAACAGTGGGTGCAATTAATCGTCGACGTGGAGGGCTATCGCAGCCGCCGCGAACGTCAGCTGCAACAATTGGCGGAACGCATGGCCGAGCAGGTGATCAAGAGCGGGCGGCGCGCCAGCCTGGAGCCGATGCCGTCCAGTGAACGGCGTGTGGTGCATATTGCGTTACGCGGTCACCCTGCAGTGACAACCGAAAGTTCTGGCGAAGAACCCCATCGTAAAGTGGTCATCATTCCCAAAGAATCGTAACCCCCTCCCTGCCTCCCCCAAAAACGCGAAGTTTATTTTCCGATAAAGAAAATTTGAGATGCGTATTTGGGGGAGGTGCCCCGCTGCGCGGGGTGGTGGGGGTAGTCGCCCCTACAATTTTCCCTACGTTATAATACATTCATGTTGGAACTGGTCTCCGTTCAGCCGGTGGACTATCTTGCTCTCGGTCATCTGGCTGTAGACCTGACGCCCTCCGGCCCGCGCCTCGGGGGGACTGTTGTTTATGCTGCTTTGACGGCCCGCGCGCTTGGCTTGCGAGTGGGAATCGTCACATCCTGCGCGTCGGATGCTCCGTTAACCGAATTGGAAGGCATCCCGGTTGTAGCCGTCCCATCCGAACACAGTACAACTTTCGAGAATATCCAGACGGAGAGCGGCCGCAAGCAGATCCTGCATCATCGGGCCGCACCGCTTTCGTTTGAAGATATCCCACCCGTCTGGCGGCAATCCCCGATCGTACATGTCGGACCGATCGCGCAAGAGCTGGCGCCCGATCTGCCACAGGATCTGGCCGCATCTTTATTGGGACTCACTCCTCAGGGCTGGCTGCGCACATGGGATGCCGAAGGCCGCGTCACAGCTTGCAATTGGAAAGAGGCTGAGCTGGTGCTGCCACGCGTGGGCGCGACGATCATCAGCCGGGAAGACGCCGCAGGCGACGAAGAGCAGATCGAACGCATGGCGCATATGGCCCGCGTGCTGGTCGTGACTGAAAACAGTGCCGGCGTGCGCTTGTACTGGCATGCTGATCAACGCCGCTTCCGGGCGCCAACGGTCAAGGAAGTGGATTCCACCGGCGCGGGGGATATATTTGCTGCAGCATTCTTCTTCCGCTTGTACTCCACTCGCGATCCATGGGAGGCAGCCCGCTTTGCCACCCGGCTGGCTTCGTATTCGGTCACGCGTGTTGGCTTGGATGGAATCCCGTCCCGGCAGGAAATCGATTCATCACTCATGGAAGTGTTGTCCTAAGGAGCTCTCATGTTTCAACAGCAACCCTTAGATCCTAAATCCCGCAGGTGCTGGTGTTCTTCCAGCATAATCATCGATCGTAAATCGTAAATTCTATGACGCGCATCTATACTCTCGTTAATCAAAAGGGCGGAGTGGGAAAGACCACCACAGCCGTTAACCTCGGCGCGTATCTGGCGAATATGGGTCAGCGCGTGCTGGTGGTTGACCTGGATCCCCAGGCGAATGCCACTTCCTGCCTGGGTGTGGATAAGCAAACCGTTAAAAGCGGCACCTATGAAGCGCTGTTGGGACTCGTCCCGGCTTCAGCCAGCGTGCTGCAGAACGAACGCCTTAAGATGGCCATCCTGCCATCCTCACCATCGCTGGCCGGCGCGGAAGTGGAACTCGTGGAAGAGCTGGCGCGCGAGACGCGTTTGAAGAAGGCGCTCCAGCCGCTGGATGGCCGCTATGACTACATCCTGATCGACTGCCCGCCCTCACTCGGATTGTTGACGATCAATGGTCTGGTCGCTGCCAAAGATGGCGTCTTGATCCCTGTGCAGTGTGAATATTTGGCCCTCGAAGGACTGGGCCAGCTCACACAGACTATTCAACGTGTGCGTTCGGCGCTGTTCCCGGATCTTCAGGTGCGGGGCGTGATCCTCACCATGTTCGATGCCCGCACCAATCTCTCCACAGACGTGGTGACCGAGGTCAATCGTCACTTCCCGAAAAAAGTTTTCAGGAGCGTGGTGCCGCGCAGTGTCCGCCTGGCGGAAGCGCCTTCCTATGGCCTGCCCATCTCAAGTTATGCTCCCAGTTCATTGGGAGCGTTGGCTTATGGGGAATTGGCACGCGAGTTGCTCAAAGGGGATGGCGTGAAGATCGGCAAAGCCGCTTAAGACCTTTTTGTACACGGATTTCACGGATAATACGGAAAAGGTCCACTTTTTTTAAAGGATTTGTCAGTGAGACTCCGCGTAATCCGTGTCTACCGTGTACAAAAAAAGAAATTAAGAAGGAGATTGCATGCCAACACGTACCGGCCTCGGCCGAGGACTTGACGCTCTCATTCCAACCGGCGACCAGCCCAAGGTCGGCGCGGGTGGTGTGACCCAGGTCCTGGCCGGGCTGATCCAACGTAACCCTCATCAGCCGCGCACGAATTTCGATCCGATCCAATTGGCTGAGCTGGCCGATTCGATCCGTGAGCACGGCATCATACAACCGTTGATCGTTTCACCGGTGGCGGATGGCACCTATACCCTGATCGCCGGGGAACGCCGGCTGCAGGCTGCGCAAAAAGCCGGCTTCAAGAAAGTGCCGGTCATCCTGCGCCAGGCCAGCGGGCAGGAAATGCTCGAGCTGGCCTTGATCGAAAACATCCAGCGCGCCGACTTGAATGCGCTCGAAGAGGCCGAGGCCTTCCGTGCTTTGATCGATGAATTCGGCCTTTCGCACGATGCGATCGCGACGCGCGTCGGCAAGAGCCGCGTGGCCGTCACCAATACGTTGCGTTTGTTAGGCCTGTCCTCCAAAGTAAAACAAGCCCTGGTCAATGGAAAGATCACTGAAGGGCACGCGCGCGCTTTGCTGGCCCTCTCGAGTGCGAAAGCGCAGGAATCAGCTTTGCAGACCACCCTCAACTTGAACTTGAACGTCCGCCAGGTGGAGGAGTTGGTGCGGAAACTTGGCGGGAAAAAGCAGGCCGCGAAGGGGAAAAAGAAAACGGGACGCAGTCCGGACGTGAACGATCTGGAGAAACGCCTGCGCACCAGCTTGGGGACCAAGGTCACATTGCGGCACGGCCGGAAGGGTGGGACGGTCATCATCCATTATTATTCCGATGAAGAATTGGATGCGATCCTGAAAAAGATGTTATAGGCTTTCATCAACGAGAGAAAAAATTGAACCGCGAAGCCGCGAAGACCGCTAAGAAACACCTTATGATTCGACCCAAAAGCTTTGCGTCCATCGCGTCTTCGCGGTTTAACCATTTATGAAACTTCTTTTCAACGCACATATTTACACCCAGGATATTGCGCGCCCGCTGGCCTCGGCCATTTTGATCGACCATGAGCGTATCCTGGCCGTGGGCGAAAAGGATGAATTGCTCCGCTTGTTGGATGGCAGGCTGGAGCAGGAAGATCTGCGCGGCCGCACGATCTGGCCCGGTCTCACCGACGCCCATCTGCATTTCAAAAGTTACTCCCTCAACCTTGAAAAAATCGACTGCGAGACAAGAACGCTGGATGATTGTTTAACTCGCATTGCAGAACGCGTACGAAAAGCAAAACCTGGCGAATGGATTCTCGGCCATGGCTGGAATCAGAATGAATGGCAAAGTTCCCCTCTCCATCGGAGTTCTCCCGATGGAGAGGGGATAGGGGTGGGGTGGTGGCCAACTGCTGCAGAGCTCGACCGCATCGCGCCGAATAACCCTGTCTATCTAACGGCCAAATCGTTGCACGCGGCCTGGGTTAACAGCAACGCGCTGCGTATGGCAGGAGTGGATATTGGATCACCCGATCCGTTGAATGGCAAAATTCAACGCGTTGCATCCGGAGCCCCAACCGGGATCTTGTTGGAGAGCGCCATGACTTTGGTGGCGGATCTGGTCCCGGCGCCGCATCCGGATCGGATCGCTGAGGCGATGGAGAAGGCCCAGCCTATCTTATGGCGCATGGGGTTGACCGGTTTGCACGATTTTGACCGGCGCGATTCTTTCATGGCCCTGCAAACTCTGCATTCCCAGAATAAGCTCAAATTGCGCGTCACCAAGAACTTTCCGGTCGAGAATCTCGAGCATGCCGCGGAAATTGGATTACGGACCGGCTTTGGCGATGACTGGCTGCGGATCGGCTCGGTCAAGGCTTTCATGGACGGCGCGTTAGGTCCACAGACCGCCGCGATGATCCAGCCTTATATCGGTGATCCGGAAAATCGTGGGATCTTAAACATGGATGCAGAACAACTTTTTGAACACGGCTGCCGGGCAGCGGACGTGGGCCTGGGTATGACGGTGCATGCCATCGGCGATCGCGCCAATCATGAAGTGTTGAATGCGTACGAGCAGCTGCGCGGCTATGAAAACCAAAATGGCCTGCCTCATCTGCGTCATCGTATCGAACACGTGCAGATCGTCCATCCGGATGATGCTGTGCGCCTGGCGCAGCTAAACATCGTTGCTTCGATGCAGCCCTTGCATGCCACCTCCGATATGCTGGCGGCAGACCGGTTCTGGGGCGAACGCTCTTCGCTGGCTTATGCGTGGCGGACTCAACTCAACCATGGCGCGCGGCTGGCCTTTGGCTCCGACGCGCCGGTCGAATCCCCGAATCCCTTTTGGGGATTGCATGCTGCTCACACCCGGCGCCGCGCCGACGGATCACCCCGCCCCGAAGGCTGGTACCCCGAACAAAAGTTGAGCCTGGCTGAGGCGTTGGAGGGCTACAGCCTCGGACCAGCCTACGCGGCCTATGCGGAGCATCGCCTGGGACGACTGGCGCCTGGCTACCTCGCTGACCTGATCGTGCTGGAAAAAGATCCGTTTGCCGGTGATCCGGATGAATTATTAATGATGGAGTCTGCTGCCACGATGATAGGCGGAGAATGGGTATATAAAAGCGTATGACCCAACCTCAACAACTTACCCCTGAAATGTTGGTGGCTCGCCTGGGAGATCATCTCGTTCAACAAGGTCATATTAATGAGAACGACTTGAAGAAGGCGCTGGTCTACCAGCAGGAACAATTATCTCAAGGTAAGACACTTCTCCTGGGCCAGGCACTTCTGGAGCTGAAATTGATCGACCGGGCTGTGCTCGATCAGGCGGTAACAGAGCAGATCATCCAACTGCGCTCGGCTCTGCAATCCGCCAATCGCAACCTGGAACGCCGCGTGCAGGAACGCACCGCTGAATTACAGGAAGCATTGGAGCGTCTTTCCGAACTCAGCCAGATGAAGGCCAACTTTGTCGCCAATATCTCGCATGAATTACGCACCCCACTCACTCACATCGTTGGATATCTTGAACTGCTGGTGACCGAGTCATTGGGTCCGCTCACGGACGACCAGAAAAATGCATTGCAGGTCAGCCAGCGTTCGTCGGGAAAGCTGGGGGATATCATCGAAGACCTGATTATGTTCTCACTGGCCTCGCGCGGTGAAATGAGTATGAAGATGACCTCAGTCGATATCGCGGCCTTGGTTCATCAGGCCGTAAAAGTTGCTGCAGATAAAGCCGCCGCGCGCGGCGTATCCGTGCATGCCATGACAGACGAGCTCGTGCCCCTTGTCCAGGCGGATCCGCAGAAGATCACCTGGGCTGTGAACCAGCTGTTGGATAACGCGATCAAGTTTACCCCGTCGGGAGGGCGCGTGGTGGTGAGCGTCAAAGTCGAAGCCTCCAATCTGGTCGTGGTCTCGATCATAGATACCGGGATCGGGATCCCAGCCAGCCGCCTGACCGAAATTTTTGAACCATTTCATCAGCTGGACGCTTCATCGACACGCCGCTACGGCGGCACCGGGCTTGGGCTTTCGTTGGTGCGCCAGATCATCGAAGCGCACGGATCAATACTGGACGTGCAGTCGTTCGAGGGGCGCGGCTCCACCTTTCGGTTCCCGCTGCTGGCTGTTTCTGAGACTAAATAGACGTGGACGCACAAACCCTGCAGACCCTGCACGAGGTGTTTCAATCGATGGACCAGCAAAAGGATTGGAAGCTGGCCCTCGATACGTTGCTGTCGTCGATGCGGCATCAGTTCGTGTACGATAACGTGGCGGTCTATCTGGTCGATCCACGCTCGCTTGTGCTGGACGTGGTCTATGCCCGCGCGGTGGGGCGCGGCAAGACAGGTGAAGCAGACGTCGCCTGGGGACAGGGAATTGCCGCGCAAGTGATTGAAAAGCGGCATTACATCGTCAAGGAACCCAGCCGGGGTCCGACCGGTACCGATCGCCTATCCCTGGAACATTTCCTGGGTCTGCCGATCTATGTAGGGACGCGTCTGGCCGGCGCACTGGTATTCGTACGCTTCGGCGGTCCGGAGTTTCAGATCGAACACACCTGGCTCGGCGCCCTGATGGCCTCCTGGACGGCATTCCTGATCGAGCGTGGATCTTTGCAGGCGGCGCGTGCTGAGTTGGAGTCGATCCAGCGCCAGATGCGCCTGCAGGATGATTTCGTCTCGACCATCTCGCACGAGCTGCGCACTCCGTTGGGCTTCATCAAAGGATACAGCACCAGCCTATTGCGGGAAGACACGGCCTGGGACGAAACAACCCAGCGCGAATTTCTGACCATCATCGACGAAGAGGCGGACCGGCTGCGGGATTTGATCGAAAATATGCTTGAATCCGCCCGCCTGCAGAGCAAAACCATGCAATTCAAATTCCAGCCTGTGCGCATGGATGCACTGATCCGCGACGTGGCCGTGCGGATCAAAACGCATTATCCGAACCTGGAAGTGGAATTCCAATTCGCGGATGTGCCTCCCATCCTGGCCGACAGCATCCGCCTCTCATTGGTGATTGAAAACCTGTTCAGCAATGCCATCAAGTATGCGCCGGGTTCGAAGATCATGATCACAGTGCGGAATGAGGATAAGTCTCTGCGCATGGGGTTTCGGGATTACGGACCCGGGATTCCCGCGGATTGCATTCCATTTATTTTTGAGCGCTTTTATCGGGTACCCGGTGAGAGATCGGTGTCGGGCACCGGTTTGGGCCTGTATATTTGCAGGCAAATTATTCTGGCACATCATGGTAAGATTTGGGCAGAATCTGTTTTGGACGAAGGCACAACTTTTTTTATTCAGCTACCGCTCGACCCTCAACCTTGAACTTATTTTCACGGAGGCATTATTATGTCCAAGCGTATTCTTATCGCCGATGACGAGCCGCGTTATCTGCGTCTGCTGGAGGCCAACTTGCGCACCGAAGGGTATGAGGTGGTGACTGCCCAGGATGGTGTGCAGGCGCTGGACGTATTTTCATCCCAGCCGATCGACCTGGTGCTGCTGGACGTGATGATGCCCCGCCTGGATGGCTTTGCCGCCTGCCAGCGCATCCGTGAGTTTTCGAGCGTTCCCATAATCATCCTGACTGCCAAGGGCGAGGAACAGGATCGCGTGCGCGGCCTGGACATGGGTGCGGATGATTACATGGTCAAGCCATTTTCAGCCACAGAGCTGCTGGCGCGCGTGCGCGCCGTTTTGCGGCGCGCCCAGATCCCTGCCGAAGCCGGGCAGGCGCGCTTCTTCACGCACGATAATCTGAAGATCGATTTTGCCCGCGCTGAAGTATGGTGCGGGGAGGATGCTGTTTCGCTTTCAGCCACGGAGTACCGGCTGCTGCTCCAATTCGCTCATAACATCGGCAAGGTGCTCAGCTCGGAAGAGCTGCTTACCAGCGTTTGGGGTCCGGAATACAAGACCGATAAGGAGATCTTATGGGTCAGTATCGCCCGCCTGCGCCAGAAGCTGGAAGAAGACGCGCACAGTCCCAGGCATATCGTCACTCGCTCAGGGTTGGGATATTTGATGCCTCCTCTTGAATCCTGATGGCAGGCGGTGCTTCTGTGTCCGGAAAAAAGATCCTGATCGTCGATACTGATGTTGCCAGCCGCAATTTCATTGCCCGCACTTTGCAACAACAACAGCATGAGGTGGTTCAGCTTGGCTCCGCCAGGGAAGGCTTGATCGCGGCCTGGCGCGACCAGCCCGATCTGATCATCATCGAACCGTCAATGGAAGATTTAAGGGGGGAGGAATTTGCCGCGAAATTGCGCCAGGATCCCCGCACCGCCCGTCTCCCGCTGATCGCTCTCAGCGCCGATAAAACTCCGGCGCGCCAAAAAGCCTGCCTGGATGCCGGGTTCAACGAATATATTCTAAAATCCGGCCAGGCGATCTCGAGGCTGATGGATTCAATCAATGGGCTTTTGGGTCTGAAGGTGGGCGGAGCCAAAGAGGGCGGACTGTTGATCGTTTTCTTGAGCGCCAAAGGCGGTATCGGTACTTCCTCTTTGTGTGCCAACATTGCCATGAATATCGCCCAGGTCCAGCCCGAAGCGAAGGTGGTGGTGGCGGACCTGGTGCTGCCGATCGGCTCGCTGGCGCAGATCGTCGGCTTTGAAGAGGAAGACCGAAATCTCGTCACGCTGGCAGGCATGACCGCCGGTGAGACCGATAGTAATTATTTCCGTGAAAACCTGCCGCGGCTGGCGACCTGGCAGTTTCATTTGGTGGCCGGGTCCCCGGACCCGGAGAGCGCCAACCAGTTACAGGGCGGCAGGATCGGAGACATCGTCCGCGCCTTGAAATCCGGTTTCGATTATGTGATCGTGGATCTCGGGCGTTCCCTCTCCAAGTTCAGTCTCCCGCTGATCAAGAGCGCGGACCTGCTGGCTTTGATCGTAAGCACCGACGCCAGTACGGTCACTCTTACCCGGACGCTGCTGGATTATTTGCATTCCCAGCGAGTGGACAATGCTTCGATCTATCCGATCCTGAACCGTGCCGTCGGTCTGGAAGGCCTGACAAAACCCGAAGCCGAGAAGATGCTGGGCCTGGAGATCAAGACGGCGATCCCGTATCTCGGCGGAAACTTTACCATGGCGAACAATCAGCACCGGCCTTTTTCCCAGAAATTCCCGGGTGATACCACCTCCATTATTTTCGTTGACATCGCAAGAAAGATAATGGAATTGGCGCGCAAGCGCCGCACTGAAGTCGAATAGGAGATCACCATGGCTTTCGAATATGACGAGAAGGGGAAGATCTTTACGGATGTCGTCACCAAGATATCCATCGAAGCCCTCATCCAAACGACAACCCACTTGATCCGCGGCATGATCCACGTTCCTCAGGGCGAGCGCGTGAAGAACGAATTGGATCGCGATGAGCTTTTCCTGGCCGTGACGGATGCGCGCGTCCTGGGGCCGGACGGTAAACCCGTGCACCAGGCGGCATTCCTGGCAGTGCGCCGCACGCAAATTGTGTGGATCATTCCCCAGGAAGACCAGGGGAGCACGTCATGACCAATCCTTCGGCGCCTGCCTCGCCCCGGCTGACAGCGGGGGACATGGTCAAGTTGAAACATTATTTGATCGATAACATCGCGCGCGCGCTGGACGGCGAGTCCCTGCCCGCGGATAATCGCAAAGAGTTTGTACTGGAACGCTTAAAGGGGATTTACGAACAAACCAAACTGCAAATGCCCGAGGACGTGCGCGCTCAGATTTACAAGGACGTGCTGGATGAAGTGCTCGGGTTCGGTCCGATCCAGCCGCTGTTGGAAGACGACGAGATCAGCGAGGTCATGGTGAATGGGCCGAAAAAGGTTTATATCGAAAAAGGCGGGCAATTGGTCAAAACAGCGATCACCTTCGAAGACGACGCCCATGTGATCCGCGTGATCGAGCGCATCGTCCTGCCGCTCGGCCGGCGCATCGACGCCGACAACGCCACAGTGGATGCGCGCCTGCCGGACGGCTCACGCGTCAACGCCGTTATCCCGCCTGTGGCGATCGATGGTCCTTCGCTCAC
>CAYUUJ010000032.1:0-10109 GCA_964447845.1 uncultured Anaerolineaceae bacterium | reverse complement strand
CCAGGCAGTCAGGCGTGGTGTGGAGCTCCGTTTTTCAGGACAGCGGCCCCGGCATCTCACCCGAGCAGCAGGTTAATATTTTTGAACCCTTTTTTAGCACCAAGGCAACCGGCACCGGATTGGGTTTAACGGTAAGCTACAATATCATTACCGCTCACGGCGGTTCTCTGGAAGTCGTTCAGGGGCGCGGTCCAGGCGCCTGTTTTCGTCTTTTCTTACCAGCTGGAGGTAAACGATGAAATCGAACGTCTTGGTGGTGGATGACGAACCTGTTGCCCGCCAATCATTGACCGATATTTTGAAGCTCGAGGGATATACGGTGGTTCCGACACCCAACGGGCACGCAGCCGTCGAATATGTCCGCACCCATCCTGTCGACTTGATGATCGTCGATTTGCGAATGCCGGGAATGGACGGCCTTGAGGTGGTGCAAGTGGTCAATCAGATATCGCCGGAGACCGAGATCATCCTTTTAACCGCATTTGGGTCTACAGAATCGGCAATCCAGGCTCTGCGCCTCAGGATTCATGATTACCTGCTCAAGCCGGCCTCGCCTGCTCAAGTGCTCGCCAGCGTCAAGAAAGGCCTGGCAAGGCGTAATTCGAAATTGCGAGTACGAGGTGGGGGAGGTGTTGAAAATGACGCAGAAGACCAGGTGGTGGAATTCTCTTTGAAGGATGGCACACTGGTCGATCTCTCACGTCGTCAGATCCGGCATAAGAATACTCTTGAACATCTTACGCCTGCGGAAGGCCGGTTACTACGGATTTTGATGGAGAATGCCGGCAAGGTATTCTCGCATAGAGAGCTGGTATTGTTGGTTCAGGGCTATGATGCATCCCAGCGTGAGGCGCCGGAAATTCTTCGCCCGCTGGTGAGTCGTTTAAGGCATAAGCTGGAAAAGTTTCCTTTACTCATGGATCGCGTCATGAGCGTGCGCGGGACTGGTTATGTTTACGAGACGGAAGATTGATTTATTGTTGAAATGGTCCCCATGCATCCTTCGGTGATGCGGGAGAGCGGATCCACGAGAACCAGCCGTCCGAACCGTGTTTTTCTGGATTCGGTTTTTCAGCTCGGACCAATACCAGGCTTAACGCAAGGGCGACCGCCCCGATCCATTGCATTACCGTCAAGCTTTCGTGTAGCCAATAATAACTAAATAGAATAGTAACAAGTAATTCTCCAGGCCCTAATAAGGCGGTCTGCATACCGCCTATTTTTTTTACCCCAAGAAATAGCGCCAATCTTGAAATAAATGTTGCCAGAGTCAAACCTAACAAAGGTAAGTATGGGGCATTGGTGGCCGGCCAAGCCCGGTCAAACAATAAATATGCGGGAACTACGATCGCGCTCATCGACAATAAGGTATAGAGTGTGACGGTAGGCGCAGGGACTTCAAATAGAACCCGTTGGTTGATGGGGAGATGAAGCGCATATAAAAGCGCAGCGCCGATCATCATCCCAACCCCTACCAGGTCAGCAGGTTTATGCGGGGCATTGGTCAAGAGCAATACTGCGACACCCGCCAGGGTAATACGCAGAATCGTAAGTTTGCTTGGATATTGTTTATCGAGGGTCAGCCACATCGCCACAAAGAATGGATACAACGAATAAAGCAACTGGCCAACGCTGACTGGTAACCGGTGCAAGGCCATGTAATAGAGCAGGGACCCCAGGCCATTAATGGAGCCTGCCAGCATACATCCGATCAGACCCACGGGGAAAATGTACAAGGATTTACGATTGAACAAGAGCACGATCACTAACAATAGGACGGCGGCCAGGCTCGTTCGCACCGCAACGACGGCGAGCGGGGAAAAGCCCTGATTAATGGCAAGCTTTCCGAGAACCGGTGAAATTCCCAGAAACAAAGCTGACCCAAGCGCGGCGGCAATGCCACTCGTTGCCTTTTGTTGCAAGATTTTTGCTGCCCTTCTGTTCCGCTGGTATGTCCGGTTACTCTATTGAATTAGTAACTTGACTTCGTCGAGGAACTCATCGTTCAGGAAATCGCCTTTTTGCATCAATGACTGGATTTGTCCGCCCAGTCGATTTTTCTCGCCGGGGGTCAATTCCTTGGCCGTCGCCACGATCACAGGGATATTGGCCGTCTCAGGTTTTGAACGCAACGCGTCGATCACCATAAAGCCATCCATCTCGGGCATCATCAGATCCAGGATGATCAGATCGGGTAATTCCCGCTGGATCAACTCGAGGCCCTCCTTGCCGTTGGTGGCTTCAAGAATGGTGAAGTTGCCCTGGGATTGCAATATCCGGCGGATCAGGCGGCGGGCTTCGGCTGTATCATCAATGATCGCGATGCGCGGGAAGCGATCCGGGGCAACATTATTGAGCGCCGCCAGCAATCCTTCCTGGGGGATCTGCTCACGCGGCAGGACAATATTGCGAGCCCAGTTATCGCCAAGGATGAATGCCTCGGCCGGCATGGTATGACCGCTGCAGTTTACAACCACCAGATCGTTGGGTTTGATCGTGCCTGCACGGATCAGTTTAAATAATCCGGCAAACGCCACGGCAGCCGCCGGCTCAGCGGATATGCCTTCCATCTTCGCCAGAACATGCATGGCGCGGAATGCTTCTTCATCCGAAACGCTTTCAAATGTGCCTTTCGTTTCATTGACTTTTTGGCGAAGGAATTTGTAGGCACGGCCGGGATCTCCGGTGGCCAGCGTTTCTATGTGAGTTTGTGGAGTCGTCACCGGGATTGCCTCTTCCAATCCCTGCTTCCAACTGTTGACCATGGGTGAGCAGCCTTCGGATTGGATCAAGGCCAGCGCCGGAATTCGTTCTGTCAGGCCCATCTGTCTCAATTCGCGAAATCCCTTGTGCACACCTAATGGACCCATCCCACCGCTGACCGACTGGATGTACCAATCTGGCGTCCGCCACGGGCCAGGTGGTTTCCCGTTAGTGGGCGGTGAATTCCCAAGCAGTTCTGCTAATTGCTCGGCGATCTCATATGCGATCGTCTTCATGGCCTCGATGGATGTGATCGTCCGGGCGCCCATATCAAGATAAAGCCCGCGTTGGCGGGCAAATTCGGCGGCCATATGTTTTACCTGGTCATACGATCCAGTGACCTTGATCACCTGACTGCCATATAGGGCGATCTCACGCATCTTGACGGCCGGCACCAGGCTGGTAACGAAAGCCCATAATTTAATGGTTGCCCTGGCAGCATACGCTGAATAGGAGATGGCGACATTCCCCGTGGAGGCGGCTACCATTTCCGTGATCCCGGCTTCCTTCAATGCCGCGATCGTGACCGAGGCCTGCCGGTCTTTAAATGATCCCGTAGGGCCCTGGCGCTCATCTTTGATAAACAGATTTGGACAGCCGAGCATCATCCCCAGATTTACAGCTTGTGTGAGCGGAGTGCCCCCTTCGCCAAGCATCAAGGAGCGGTTTGGGTTTCTGACCGGGAGGAGTTCGCTATATCGCCACAGATCGAACGATCTGCCCGCCAATTGCTTGAGCAGTGTCTTGCCGATCTGCTCGAGATCATATTCTGCTTCACGCCACTGGCTTTCGCAACGCGGACAATTGATCGAGTTTGGGAAATAAGGCGCATTGTGCCCGCAGTCCAGGCACTTAATCGTGAATGACACAGCCAGGCTTTCTCCGCACGCTTATTTCACCTTAACACGCCGTAATGCGCGTTCGATCGATTCGATCAGGTCTTTCTCACTGAGTGAGCTTTTGGATATCAAGCGTTGCCCGAAATCGCTGAGTTGTTTCTGCTGATCGGGCGTCAAGTCTCCACCGCTGACCACGATGACAGGTATCTCGCGAAACTTTTCATTGGCGCGCATACTTTCAAGCAGCTTGAAACCATCCATATCCGGCATGAACAGATCCAGGATCACCGCGTGTGGTGGTTGCGAACGGATCATTTCCCAGCCGGCCTTGCCTCCCTGGGCGAGTGTCGGCTTATAGCGTCCCTGCTCGCTGAGGATCTTGGCCATTAAACTCAGATGATCGGGGTCATCATCGATCACCAATACGTCCCGGATGGATCCATCCGCGTTGAGTCGATCCAGAGAAAGGACCAGATCTTCTTCAAGAATCGGTTTGACCAGATAATCCGCGGCGCCGAGACTGAAACCGCGTTCTTGTTCTTCGACGATACTACAGATGACGACTGGTATTTCCCGGGTAATCAGGTCCGACTTTAGCGTATTCAATACCTGCCAGCCATCAAATCCGGGCATCATGATGTCCAGCGTGATCGCGAAGGGGTTTAATTCTTTGGCACGTTCGACGGCTTTGGATGGATCAGTAAGCGCCACCACCTGGTAACCGGCAGCCACCAGGTATCTTTCATAGAGGCTGATCACATGCGGATCATCGTCGATCGCAAGGATTAATTTACCCTCGCCTTCCGAGAGTGCATCTTTGTGGCGGAACACAGGCAGCGTGAAATAAAAGGTGCTGCCTTTTCCGACTTCACTGTTGATACCGATCTGTCCACCATGCAAATGGATCAGGCGCTGGCTGATCGATAGACCCAGGCCCGAACCGCCTGTTTTGCGGGTCGGCGAGTCATCGACTTGGGAGAAAGCCTGAAATAGCTTGGTTTGATCCTGTGCTGAAATACCGGGACCGGTGTCGGTTACGCTGATCAATATTTCCGGTTGACCGGCAGGACCCGGCTGGACTTTCGCATCCACGATGACCGTGCCTTCATCCGTAAACTTGGTGGCATTCGAAATCAGGTTGAGCAACACCTGGCGTACACGGATGGCGTCGGCGTTAGCCGTCGGCAGGTCATCCGGGATCTCTTTCGAGAGCTTGATGGGTTTGTCCTTGACCAGGCCCGTGGCGGTCGACATGACGCTGGTTACCAATTCGCCGAGATTGACTTCTTCAATGGCCAGTTCCATCTTGCCGGCTTCGATCTTGGACAGGTCGAGAATGTCGTTGATCAGGCCGAGCAGGTGCTGGCCTGAGTTATAGATAGCCGTCAGGTCATTCTGTTGCAGGTCGGTGATCGGACCATCGATGCCCTTGAGAATAACTCGCGAGAAACCGATGATCGAGTTCAAAGGTGTCCGCAACTCATGGCTCATGTTCGCCAGGAACTGGCTCTTCAAGCGGTCGATCTCGCGCATTTCCTTCACGGCCTGGACTGACAGGTCGTAGGAACGCGCATTGTCAATGGCCACAGCCACTTGATCGGCCAGTGTTTGAAGCACCGCGACATCATCTTCGGAGAACGCGTTGACCTGGATGGATTGTAGATCCAGCGCGCCAATGATGCGGTCGCCGATCCGAAGGGGGATAGCAGCCTCGGCTCGAGTCTTAACAAGGAGTGGGTTTTGCTTGTGTAATGGGCTAAGCAGCACATCGTTCACAACCCGTGGTTCGCCGGATTGGGTTACTTCACCGACAACTGAGTTCGAACCCACTACCAGGCTGTGCTGTTCCCGCTTCATCCGTTCGCCGGCCTCACCGGTCGCTTCCTGCAGGATCGCATTGAAGCCGGTCTCTTCCACGACAAAGATGGCAGCGTGGTAAAACCCGAATCGGTCGCGGACCAGGTTGACGGTCCGGGAGAAGATCGTGTCGAGATCGAGTGTGGATGTAACCAGGCGACCGATTTCCGCCGAGGCGGCCAGGTAGGTATTGCGCCGCGCGATGGCTTCTTCGGCACTCTTCCGCTGGGTGATATCGCGGGCCACCCAGAAGACATGCTGATCATCAAGTTTGGAGAGGTTTGCAAGAAACCAGAATTTTTGGTCTCCAACCTGCGATTCGTATTCGAGTTGCACAGCTTGATCGCTCTGGAAAGTCTCGTTGATGGCGGCGACGAAACGGTCGGCTGTTTCTTTTGGCAGGACATCCACCATTCGTTTGCCGATCAAATCGTCCGGAGGCCGAACGAGGCGGGAAGGGTTGGTGGGCGCGATACGGACATAGCGGGCATCGCTATCGACCACGAGCACCACGTCTTCCATCGAGGCGAACAGCGCTCTCAGGTCAGCTTCCGAAGCGGCCAGGTCTTCACGAGCTTGCAGACGCTCGATCGCAGCCGCAGCCTGTGTTCCCAGGATCGATAAGAGCTCTTTGTGTTTTTGAGTAATGCGCACTTGTGAGTCGTAGGATTGGATCGCCAGGACGCCGCGAACCGCTTTTGAAGCGCGTAATGGAATTCCCAGCCAATCGACTACTTTCGTCCCGCCACCGTTTACGACGCCGGCCTTTTCAAGCTCCGCATATACCTCCGGCGAAGCCAACAATGGCTCGCCAGTTCGGATCACATGACTGGTGAGGCCTTGACCAAGCTTCTGGGGAGGCCAGGCGGCGTCATGCTCGTCGACGTAATAAGGGAAGGTCAGCTCATCCTGCTCAGGATCATAGAGTGCGACGGAGAAATTTTTCGCGGGTACAATCCTGCCGACGGCTTGATGAACTTCCTGGATCAGTTCGGTGACCGAATCAGCAGCCAAAGCCGATTCAGCGATCCGGGTGCTAATGGCTTGAATTTCTGCGCGCTCTTGAGTTTCCTGGAAAAGACGTGCATTCTGGATCGCAATTGCCGCCTGGTTGGCGACGGCCATCAATAACTCGGAATCGTGCTGGTTAAATGCATTTGGATAGGTAAAGCTTTGAACAGCCATTAAGCCGATCGGTTGATTACCGATCAGCAGCGGCACGCCGAGGTAGGACTTGGCGATTTCCCCAGAGGGCTTGATGTGGTTCTGCTTTAGCCAGGTCTCAATCCCCGATGGTAAGAGCAGGGCAGCGCGCGTGCGCAGGACATGACCGGTCAAACCCTGGTCTGCAGGAATAGTCGTTATTTCCTGATCCTGTTTTGATTCGCTTGTATTCAGTGGGAAACTGACTTCGTTCTTTTCCGGATCATATAAACCGACAAAGAAATTCGTCGTGTTCATCAGCCGGCTTACGCCCCGATGAATTTCTCCGACCATCTCGTTCACTTCGAGTTGGGTGGTAAGCACGTGAGCCAGCTCATTTAATACCGCCAGTTCCTGGTTGCGCTGTTCCGCTTCACGAGCGCGATCCTGGGCGGTTTGGAGGCTGCGCAAGTTTTGCAGAGCGACGGCGGCCTGGCTGGTGAGAGCCGTAAGGCGTCGGATTTCAATATCTGGAAAATTACGAGGATCCGTGAAATTTACATTGATATATCCGATCCGCAAACCTGTTGCCACCAGCGGCAGAAAAATTCCGCTCTGCGCCTTGAACATGCGCGCATAATTGGAATACATCCGACCGACGGATTCAGGTGCATGGGGCATCGAAAAATCTTCAACGATCGTCGGTTGATCCGGGTGCATATTCCGCAAGAATGCAAAATCGGAAACCGTATACCGGTTCTCCCCGAGTTTAGAGATCGGGTCTTTTGGGAACTCACCAAAAATATCGACGACTTCCACCCAATCGGGTTCGCGTGTTTTCGTCCATGGTCTATCGAAGAGGTGGATGGCCATTCCGGAGGCATCGCTGGCGATTGTGTGATGCCGGAGAACATCCCGAACTTCTTCGAAGTTCGCGGCGGTGTTCAACTCGGCGCTGGCACGATATAACGATTCCGTTTCGGCCAGGGCGCGTTGGGTTTCCTGGAACAATCTCGCATTCTCAAGAGCGAGTGAGAGCTGATCAGCAACCTGCTTGATCAGCAGCTGTTCATCCTGACCCCATGGACGGAAGGCCGTATCATCCACCACTTGCAAGGTGGCCCAATCGGTTTTTCCAAGCTGGAAAGCCATGGAGAGGCTGGCGGGGGAGCCATCATCTCCGCCAAAAGCCTTAACCGTTTCGTTTCTAGCTTTGGATTTCGGCTCGACACCTTTTTTCGCAGCCGCTGGTCTGGCCGAGGAAGCGGGTTTTAGGCTGGAAGTCTGCGGTAGGCGCGTTGCAGTCTTGGGCGCCCCCTTCGGTTTGACGGGCGCTTCATCGGTATTGATATCCTCAAATAACTTATCAAGCCGCTTGCCGATTTTCGGTTTCTGCTTTGGCATATTCCACTAACTCCTGGGCCAGGACGCGATATTGAACGGCACCACGTGTGTTGGGGCGATATTGGACGATCGGCATTCCTGCGATTGGGCTTTCGCGCAATTTGGTGTCCACCTCGATGACGGTATTGAAGACACCTTCGCCGAATGTATTTCGTAATTGGTCGCTGATATTTCTGTGGGTGCGGTTACGCCGATCCAGCATCGTGATCACGATCCGGTAGGCTAATTCGGGGTTACTGGCCTGTCGCACGCGGCGGATCAATCCCATCATGTTACGCAAGGCGTACGCTGAGAAATATTCCGCCTGTGTTGGAATGATCAACAAATTTGCCGCGGATAGCGCGTTCAGGGTAATCGCGCCCAGGGCAGGCGGGCAATCCATCAGGATGTAATCATGAGGCAGCGGACCTGCCATTGCGATCGAGCGCCGGAGGGTGGTCATATAATCGGTACGAATGGGCAGGAATTGCTCGGCTGTTTCGATCTTTGAGTTGCAGGGAATCAGGTCGAGGTTCGGAATCTCTGTGGCCTGCCTGGCACTCAAGAAGGGTGCTGTCTCGATCAAAATATTGCTGGAAGTATTTGCACTCGCGCCGGGCTCGAATCCCAACGAAAGTGTCAAGTTTGCTTGCGGGTCGAGGTCAATTAAGAGCACTCGCAAACCCTGTTCCACGAGCGCAGCTCCGAGTGAAAGGGTGGTCGTGGTTTTGGCCACGCCACCTTTTTCATTGGATACGGCAATTACGGTTGTCATATGTCACTTCCTCGCAATCTAAAGTTCTGTCCCGGTTGATGTAACACGTTGCGGGATGATCTCCACTCGGCTGACGCCCAGGGCGCGCCTCAATTCGGACACGGCCATGTCGATCATGGTCTGTGGATCGTTGGTGCTGCGGATACTGGTGGTGATATCGGAGACCAGCTTCTCCCGTTCGGCAGTACGGGTTGTCTCTTCGAACAGACGGGCATTTTCCAGGGCCAGGGCAAGACGCTCGGAAATAACCCTGATCATATTGATCTCGTCGTCGCTCCAGCGGCGTCCTTTGGCCAGGGTCTTGATATTCAAGACTCCAATCACCTGGCCGCGCAATTTAACTGGCATGATGATCGCGCCGTCGGCTTCGCCGTCTTCAGGATTATGGATCGCAAGTTGACCAGTCTTGAGTACCTCACTAATCTCAGCCGATTCTATCGGGACCAGTAGCTCCTTGCCTTCGATCAGGGACTGGTGATAACCGATCTTGGTTCCTTTTTGCGCGAAGGAGCTCCATTCCTGATTGAGATATTGCGCATACAAGGATTGGACTTCCGTAAGGGCAGCCTGACCTTCTCCGAAGAGCCGGGCGTTTTCGATGGCAATGGCGATCTGATCCGCTAAAATCGCCAGAGTGCCCACATCGCTTTGCGAGAAGGCTCCGGACTTGGTGCTCTGTACATCCAGCACGCCAATGATCAGCCCGCGTGCTCTGAGTGGCAAAGCCATTTCTGAACGGGTGGCTGAGAGGTCGGGGTTATTGAAGAACACAGAATCAGCTCCAACATCCAGGGCAATGCGTGGTTCTCCGGTGTTTGCGACGTATCCCACGATACCGGTCTGCCCAACCTCGAGCCGGTGACCGCGCTCCAGCATTTTCCTGCCGCCTTCACTGTTGGTGGCTCGCAATACCGCAAATTGGGTGTTTTCGTCCAATAGGAAGATACCGACGTGGTAAAAGAGGAATCGGTCGCTTACCACCTGACAGATTAGTGGAAGCAGGATTTCGACCTTCTGTTCGCCGGTGATGATGCTGGAGATTTCGCCGACGGTTTGAAATTCGGCGGCTCGTTTTTCGCTCTGCTGTTGACTAGTTTCAAGATCGAGAGTACGTTCCGCGATTCGTTGTTCAAGGGTTTGGATGGATTCGCGCAATTGACTGGTCATACTATTAAAAGCCTGGGCTAACGCGTCGATTTCCTGCGCTCCGCCTTGGGCCGCCTGCAATTGCATCTCGCCGGCCGCGATGCGAGTCGCGGTCTCCTTCAAATTGACCAGGGGGACGGCAAGCCGGCGTGCCACGATGACACCGGTGACCGCAGCCAATATTGCCAGCGCTAGTATGATTG
>CAYUUJ010000031.1:0-10266 GCA_964447845.1 uncultured Anaerolineaceae bacterium | reverse complement strand
TGGGGTAGGTTAACAACTCATTGTGATTGATCTTCACGAGGAATGGGATCTTGTGCGCATATTTGCGGGCCACGATACCCAACACGCCGAACGTGGACGCAACCGCGTTGCAGCCGCCTTCGATGGCCAGCTTGACGATGTTTTCAGGGTCGAAATAATCGGGGTTTTTTGCAAAACTAGCCCCAGCCGAATGCTCGATCCCCTGGTCCACGGGCAGAATGGAAAGATAGCCGGAGCCGCCAAGCCGCCCGTGATTGTAAATCCGGGCCAGGTTGCCGAGCACACGATTGTTGCGGTCGGATTGAGTGAAAATACGATCAACAAAATCGGGGCCGGGCAGATGCAAGCGGTCCCTGGGGATTTTGGGCGAATCGAAACCTAAAAGCGATTCCGCCTTTTCCCCGATAAGGGATTGAATTTCGGTGGTCGTTGCGATTGCCATGCTATTTCTCCTTGTCAGACGTCATACGCGCCGACACTTTGATTTTTCATATTCTTGCTTGATAAGCAATTAAAGGCAATTCCCGATTATACTGCTTGTCGCATTAATTTCTAGCCTTCCGATGCCGAAAGATACGAAAAAACACGTTTACAGCTGTGCGATTAACGCAGCACCTTGTAACCCTCACCCGGGCCGCTCGATACGGTGTAAATTTTGACCCGGAATTTTTCATATCTATCGTAATCACGTCTAATCTTTCGTGGATTGACGCATGAATCATGATAGGTCGCCGTGCCGGAATTTCAGGAACCTTGAGGTTAGTAGACGTACAGGATACTGCGTTGAGATTTAGGAAAAAGTTGCCTCGGAAGAAGCAGTACAGGGTGCTGCGTTGGTATTTCTGGAAACTTAAGCTAAGAAGAAGTAGCAGTATAATAGTATGCATCCATGAAACGTTTGTACCTGGAACTCGTATATCCTGGCAGGAGGCACACATGAGCGATTTCTTTGAAAAAGTAAAAAGCCAGAACGATCCGTTCAAAAAATTGGTCGGGGTCATCCCCGGCTTCAATGGGTACGTCGATAGGCAGAACCGCCGCGATGCAGACAAACTGCTGCGCGACACGGTGGCGCAACGCTTCGAAGAACTATGGAAGCGCGCTTCCAATCTGCAAACCGATCTGGTCAGCAACGGTTCGATCCAGTATGTGGACGATATGGAAAAAGCCGCCATCCAATTGCGCACCTTCATTGACAAGATCAGCACCGCGCCGCGCGGCTATGCCGGTTTGTTCGACGCTGTCAAGATCAACGCGGCGGAACTCGAGGCTTTATATCAGTTTGACCTGGCTTTTTTCGACCTGGCAGAACAGATCAAAGCCGCCCTCGATACTGTGGAAGCCAGCCTGAACGACGAAGAAGCCTTGCCGGCCACCATCCGAAATCTGGTATCTTTGAGCCGACTGGCAGTCGAAACCTACAACAAGCGTACCGAAGCCGTTACAGGCAGTAAATAACCTGCCACAACAGCCTGGAGCTGTTTGATCTCAACAGGAGCCGATGTGTGGCACGAATATCATACAGCCGCGTCAACCTCTGAAGTCATTCATCTGCTGGCGGAAAAAGTCGGGCGGGCACGCATCGTCGCGGGAGCGACCGATCTAATTCTGGAGCTTGAACGCGGCGTACACACCGGGATAGATACGTTAATCGATGTTTCGCGCATCCTGGATCTGGATCTGATCAGATTGGATGAAGACGATTTGATCCATCTCGGTCCTTTGGTGACGCACAATCACTGTGCCGCTTCCCACCTTATTCGTGAGCGAGCCTTTCCGCTGGCCCGCGCGGCCTGGGAAGTAGGCGCGCCACAGATCCGAAACCGCGCCACGATTGCCGGCAATCTGATCACTGCCTCCCCTGCCAACGATACCATCACACCTTTAATAGCCCTCGACGCCTCGGTGGTTTTGCTCTCGAAGCGCGGTGAACGGACCGTGCATTTGCGCGACTTCTACACAGGTGTCCGTAAGACTGTTCTGCAACCGGACGAAATGCTGGTGGATATCCTATTTCCTGCCTTGAAGAAGACCCAACGCGGGACTTTCATCAAGCTGGCTTTGCGTCGTGCCCAGGCAATTTCCCTGGTCAACGTGGCGATCGTCCTGGACCTGGAAGTTGAGCGCGTTAAATCGGCGGTCATTGCACTGGGAGCAGTTGCCCCCACGATCATTCGCGCAGGAGAGGCTGAATCCTTTTTGGTTGGGAAGAAGTTATCCAAAGCTGTCATTGCAGAAGCGGCGGTATTGACGATGAAAGCTTCACGGCCGATCGATGACCTGAGAGCTTCGGCGGACTACCGCCGTGAGATGGTGCGCGTGGTTACCGGGCGCGGGCTGGCTGCCCTGCGTCTCGGACAGGAACAGGCCGGGTACCCGTCCGACCCGGTCCTGTTATCAAGTCCGGCAAAAAAATCGCCTGTGGAATCCGCGGTCCATTCAACAAACCGCAGGATCAAAACAACAATCAATGGCAAAGAGTACGACCTGCCATCCGGATGGGAAAAAACGCTGCTGCGTTTCTTGCGCGAAGATGCTGAGCTGATCGGCACCAAGGAAGGTTGCGCCGAGGGCGAGTGCGGTGCTTGCACTGTCTTCCTGGATGGGCAGGCGGTCATGTCCTGCATGGTGCCTGCGCCGCGGGCGCATGCCGCGCAGATCGTGACTATTGAAGGGCTGGCATCCGGTGATAAACTTCACCCGGTACAGCAGGCGTTTATTGATGATGGCGCGGTGCAGTGTGGTTATTGCACACCCGGTTTTCTGATGTCTGCAGCCAAGCTTCTCGAAGAACGACCCCGGCCATCTAAAGATGAGATCCAGCAAGCCATCACAGGAAATCTTTGCCGCTGCACCGGGTACTATAAGATCGTACAGGCGATGCAGGACGCCGGCAAAATGCAAACACAGAGGTAACGATGGGCAAATATGACAGTTTAAATCGCAGACGACGTAGTGCAAAGGTGTCCGAAGGACCGCATCCAATTTGGCGCGGGATCGGATGCTTGATGCTGGTGATCGTACCGGTCATGTCATTTGGATTTGCGGTCTTCACCATGGACTATGCCACGCGGTTCGACTGGCCGCTTCCCAGGGATTTTTTTGGATTTGTCCGTCCGCCGGATGTGCTATACAGAAGCCAGGTGTTGATCCCAATTTTGAATGCCATCAACAGCGTGGAAAATCTATACGGGTATATTGTTTTCACCTTCATCTACATTATTCTCCTGGGCGGGGTCATGTCCTTTGTGTACGCAGTTGCATATCGCCTGGTTGGCCCTCCCGTTTATGGGCCGCTGGATATGCCACCGCGCAAGGGACCGGTTAAGAGATACAAGCGCTGACGATGCCTGCAAAGACAGCAAAAAGTGTTGGTCGATCGTTGCCGCGCGTGGACGCGCATGGCAAGGTCATCGGGCTTACGCCCTACTCAGGAGATCTGTCCATGAAGGGCATGCTCTGCATGAAGATCCTGTTTGCGGAACGCCCGCACGCCCGCGTCTTGCAAGTCGATACCACGAACGCAGAGTCAGCGCCGGGTGTAGTGGCGGTCTACACGTCCCGCGATATTCCCGTCAACGAATATGGCTTGCAAATACCCGATCAACCCGTCCTTTGTGGTCCGGGTTCGACGAAACCCGGCACGGACATGGTCCGCTTCATCGGGGACCAGATCGCAGTCGTTGTCGCTCACTCGGAGGCCGAAGCGGCGGCCGCTTTGAAATTGATCGAAGTGAAGTTTGAAGATCTGCCGATCCTATCGGATCCGGCGGCTGCCATGCGTCCCGGAGCGCCGATCCTGCACCCGGACCTGGGCGACACCAACATTTGTGCCCATTATAAGATCCGCAAGGGAGACGTTGAAGCCGGCTTTGCCGAAGCGCATGTGATCGTGGAGGCTGAATACAAGACCCCGGTACAGGAACACGCGTATCTCCAGCCTGAGGCCGGGCTTTCCTATGTCGACGAGGAAGGTCGAATCACGATCGCGTGTGCCGGCCAATGGACACACGCCGACCGGGCTTCGGTCGCCCACGCACTAAACCTACCCGATGAAAAGATCCGTATCCTCTATCCAGCCATCGGAGGTGCATTCGGCGGGCGCGAAGATCTCTCCGTTCAGATCGTGCTCGCCCTGGCCACTTTGAAATTGCAGCTGCCGGTCAAAATAATCTGGAGCCGCCGCGAATCGATCATCGGGCATGGAAAACGGCATGCCGTGACCTTGAAAGCCAAATGGGGAGCGAATAAAGAAGGCAAATTGGTAGCCGCCGAGAACGAGATCATCGGTGACGGGGGCGCGTATATGTACACCACCAACAAGGTGCTCGGGAATTCTGCGATCACTTCCACGGGTCCTTACTTCATCCCAAATGTCAAAACAGATGTCTTAGGTCTGTATACGAACAATATCCCCGGTGCAGCCTTCCGCGGTTTTGGCGCGCCGCAAGCGTTGTTCATGGCCGAAGGACAAATGGGCAAACTTGCCGAAAAGCTCGGCATGGACCCGGTGGAGTTTCGACTTAAGAACGCTTTGCGGGATGGCGACACGATGGGTGTCGGCACACCGGCGCCCAACCCGGTCAGTGTTACTCAGGTGATCGAAGCCGCCGCCCGGAAGGCTAACTGGAAGAATAAATCCAAGGCTAAGCCTTCCGGTTACATGAAATACGGGCGTGGCCTCGCGGCTGGTTTCAAGAACGTGGGCTTTTCCTTCGGCTTCGTTGAAAATTGCTGGGCCAAGGTGGAGATCCACGGCAATGGCAATATCAAACAGGTGATCGTCCACCACGCCGGCGCCGAAGTTGGACAGGGCACCCATACAGTGATGGCACAAATGGCAGCCGAGACAGTTGGCGTGCCAGTCAGCATGATCAAGATGGTGGTCTCCGATTCGGCAACCATGGGGAATCCCGGCTCGGCCTCGGCCTCGCGGCTGACCTTCATGGCGGGTAATGCGATCAAAGGCGCGGCGGAAGCGGCGGTGGAGAAATGGCGCGCCGAAGAACGCCCAGCCATCGCCGAATATAAATACCTGGCGCCACGCACCACACCATTGGATAAAGAAACCGGTCAAGCCACACCCAACTTTGCCTATGCATATGCCGCTCAGGTGGTCGAGGTTGAAGTGGATACCGAGACCGGGCATGTGCATGTGCTGCGGGTCGTCTGTGCGGACGACGTGGGCAAGGCGATCAATCCCGACTTGATCGTGGGGCAGATCGAAGGCGCCATCGTCCAGGCCCATGGATATGCGATCACGGAAGATTTCAGGTCCAGGGATGGCCGTGTCCTCACTGATATGTTCAGCACATATCTCCTGCCCACCATTCTGGATATTCCAGATAAGGTCGAATCGGTACTGATCGAGGTCCCCGATCCCAATGGTCCCTGGGGGGCGCGCGGCGTTGGGGAACCGCCACTCCTGCCCTATGCGCCGGCTGTAGCCGCAGCCATTCACGATGCCACGGGCGTGTGGATCGATGAGTTTCCGTTTACGCCTGAGCGTGTATTGCGCGCATTAGGGAAAATTTGATCTCGCTGGCTTGAGATAAATCGGGGAGAGTATAAATTTTCCACGAACTTCCTTAACCCGACCATCTACAACCGGACACAGCCTTAGAAAAATATCCTCACTTTGTGGTCTAATCTTTCCTATGATTCAAAAAATCCTGACACCCTTAAATCGAAGTAAATATAGAATTGCCGTTTTTGCCCTTATGACGGCTGCATCGGTGATGTGCATTACGCTGGTCGCGGCCCGAATTCAATACAGCGATACCAGCAGATACACCAATCTGGTTTGGAATTTATTCCTGGCTTGGATTCCCTTTGTGCTTGCTTATATTGCCTACGCGCTGCATTGGCGAAAGGTTTTGCTCTACTTCGCCATCCCAGTGGTGGCTTTCTTATGGTTGATCTTTTTTCCAAACGCCCTCTACATTTTGACCGACTTGCAACACCTTGCCAGAGAAGCAACCAATACCCCGCTTTGGTATGACGTGATCATATTAGTCTGGTTCTCCTGGACGGGCTTATTGCTCGGTTTGGTATCCCTTTATTTTATGCACGAGATCGTCAAGCGCGCCTTCGGGCGGGTTGCCGGCTGGGCATTCATCTTGATCGTCGCAAGCCTCGGAAGTTTCGGGGTTTACCTGGGACGATTCGTGCGTTTCAATTCATGGGATATCATCCAGGATCCCCGGGAGATCGCATTCAGCATCCTCGGACTGGTCATCGATCCCTCGCTGCGCCTGATCGCTTTTACATCCCTTTTTACGGTTTTCTATCTGTTTGTCTATCTAACGCTTTATTCGTTCGGCCACCTGTTGCAGGAACGAACGGATGACGGTTAAACCAGGTCTTGTGCGCGGAGGCGGCGACCTTGCCTCGGGTGTGGTCTTGCGTCTTCATCGGGCGGGTTTGCAGATCGTGATCGCCGAGCTGCCGGAGCCGCTGGCGGTCCGCCGCACTGTATCATTCTCGGAAGCGATCTACGAAAACACGATCAGCGTGGAGGGAATCACGGGACGCCGGGCTGCTCCGGATCAAATCAAATCATTTCTCGAGCAGGGAGAAATTCCCGTCGTGGTTGACCCATCAGCTTCCATTCTGACGAACGATACCCTGCCATTCTCATTCGTTGTGGATGCCCGCATGCTTAAAGAGAGCCCCGCTCCTCTGCCTCATGAAGTGCCACTGCACATCGGACTTGGGCCTGGCTTCCACGCCGGACGCGATTGCCACGCTGTGATCGAAACGCGCCGCAGCCACACCCTAGGGCGTGTGTATTGGGACGGAGTATCAATTGCTGACTCCGGCAAACCTGAAGGAGACCCACGCAGGGTTCTACGTGCACCGCGCGCCGGTAAATTGAAAGCCCTGGCTCAGATCGCGGACCACCTTGAAACCGGACAGCCCATCGCGGAAATAGCAGGCGAAACGATCAGCGCGCCATTCTCGGGAGTGTTACGCGGTCTTATTCGACCAGGGATCGCAGTGGTCCGGGGTGCCAAAATCGGGGACCTCGACCCACGCGATGATCCGAGTGCCTGCTATCTGGTCTCGGATAAATCGCTGGCAGTGGGAGGCGGAGTCCTGGAGGCGATCCTTTCAAAGTCCGAATTGCGAAGCCAGCTCTGGACGTTATGAATTTTTCAACAGGACTCAGGATCACAAAACCACCTGTGATTGCATTTGTCGGTGCCGGGGGTAAGACGACCGGGATGTTCCAACTAGCGCGGGAGCTCAAGGGCCCGGTGATTGTGACTGCCACAACTCACCTTGCAGTGGAACAGACTTCACTCGCAGATAAACATTTCGCTGTTGAAAAACCGAATGAGCTCGAAAGTGTAATTAAAGAGCTAAACGGAGTCGTTCTTGTAACCGGTCCGATTACAAATAACAAAACCGGGCCAATTGATGAAAGTGATTTACTGTGGCTACGCGAATATCGCAGGCAAGCCGATATTCCCCTCTTGATCGAGGCAGATGGCTCCCGTAACCGACCACTGAAAGCCCCCGCCGGTCATGAGCCACCCATACCAGGATTTGTTGACATGGTTGTGCAGGTCGTCGGTATGAATGGCATAGGAAAACCCCTAACCGAAGAGAACGTCCATCGGCCCGAAATATTTGCACGTTTGAGCGGATCGAATATTGGTGACGAAGTTACCCCCGAAGGGTTGGCACAAGTTCTATTACATACGAATGGCGGTTTGAAAAATATTCCAACGCGAGCGCGAAGGGTTGCACTGCTCAACCAGGCAGACTCATTTGAATCCCAGGGTATGGCCGGCAAACTTGCAAAACAATTATTATCAGGGTACGAAAGCATCCTGGTGGCGAGCCTCAAACAGAAAGAGGTATTCGCTGTGCATGAAAAAGTTGCCGGTATTGTTCTCGCTGCCGGCGGCAGTCAACGCTTCGGTTCAGCCAAGCAACTGCTCGATTGGCATGGTCAACCATTCGTTCGTGCAGTCGCCAAGACCGCTCTGTCAGCCGGCCTCTCACCGGTTCTGGTGGTCACAGGCTCGGATGCACAGGAGGTAGAGGCGGCGGTGAACGATCTGCCGGTCGAGATCGTCCGCAATGAAGAATGGCAGGAAGGACAAGCTGCTTCGATTCGGGCCGCTGTTCTGAGCCTTTCCCCTCCTGCCGATGCAGAGTCAATTATGGGCCAGGTCGGTGCGGCGATCTTCCTGCTGGTCGATCAACCACAGGTCACCACATCCATCCTTAGCGCGTTGATAGAAGGGCATTCCGCCACTCTGCCTCCGATCCTTGTACCGCTGGTGATGGATCAGCGTGCCAACCCGGTCTTGTTTGATAGGGTGACGTTCGGGGATCTACTGGAATTGAAGGGCGACACCGGAGGCCGGGCGATCTTCTCAAAATATCCTGTGAAGTATCTGCCCTGGCATGACGATCGCCTGCTGCTGGACGTGGATACCCCAGAGCAATACACGCGCTTGATCTCAGATAACACTTTATGATTTCCGCCATCGTGCTCGCGGCTGGGGCATCCAAGCGCATGGGACAGCCGAAAATGCTCCTGCCATGGGATGAGGAAACCGTCTTAAGCCATATTATCGGTGTTATTCAGGCTGCAGAGATTCAAGATATCGTGGTCGTGACAGGTAGCGCGCGTGGGCAAGTGGAAACACAGATCGCATCCCTGCCAAATGTACGTCCCGTTTTTAATCCGGATTACGAACAGGGAGAAATGCTGAGCTCCATCCAATGTGGGCTGGCAGCTTTAAAGCCTCAGACGCGCGCCGCGTTGATTTGTCTCGGCGACCAGCCTCAGGTCCAGGAAGAGAGCGTGCGGCGCGTCTGCGCCGCATTTCGCGATCAGGGTTCTTTAATAGTCGTACCGAGTTATCGGATGCGTCGCGGTCATCCCTGGTTGATCGCACGCGAATATTGGAAGAGTCTCTCAGAATTAAAGGCGCCCAGGACGGCGCGCGACTTCTTAAATTTCCATGCAAGAGAAATCGAGTATGTAGAGCTGAATACGCCAAGCGTGATCGAAGACCTGGATCTCCCCGAAGACTACAGCCGCGCGAAACCGCGGTCCGATCACTCGGAAAACTGATAGATATACGCGTTGGTTTCGCGTCTCTTAAATCCCATTTTCAGATATAAACGATTGGCGGCTTCACGGCCGGGGTTGGAAGTAAGCGCCACACTGCTGGCGCCGGCCTGGCGGGCAAGGTCGAGGCCGTGGCGAACGAGCGCTTCACCGATCCCCTGGGCCCGCGCAGATTCGTCTACGATCACGTCTTCGATGATGGCCCGCGTCCCGGTGGGGACGCGATAGATCGTCAGACTCAATGCACCAACGATGAGACCTTGTTCATCCGGAAGGCGAGCTGCAAGCAGCACCGAAGACCCTGATTGAACAAGCCCAACCAGATGATCCCGATCGGGGGGCGGATGGCGTGATGTCAGCTGCGGGACCAGGCGCTCGAAGGCGGTCACCAATTCGTCCGTCACCTGGTCTATTTTGAATATGAACATTGAATTACTCAAAACAAGGATGACAGGCAAGCCTGTCATCCTTGCATTCCAATCCTTAAAGGTGTTATTTAACCGACCGCGGTTTCTTGTTCCTTCGCTTCAGTCGTGGCTCGCAATGCTTCTTTGCCCTCACCCACAACGCCGATGATCTCGTGCACGAATTCGGAACCCATACCGATCACAATACCGGTAAAAGCCAGATCCACCATAGGATCAATGAAGATCTCCACTGAGCCGAGCAGGCGAATATTTCCCCAAAATGCCAGCATCAATCCGAGAGACACACTGCCATAGGTCGTGAATGCCCGGAGCGCCCGCGAGCCACGGGCCAGGAGGCCGGTTTCGGGGTCCGGACTGAAGATCTTACGGATCAATTGCAAGGTTCGTTCCACGGCTGCGGAGGCGGCCAGGAGCGGGGCAAACGGCTCCAGCAGGAAGGAGGTCGGGTTACCGTCCTGCGCAAACACCAACGGCACAATAAACAGCGAGACCAGCAATACGATGACCACCACGTTCAAGATAAGCGATGCCTGTCGTTTCATGACATTTTCTCCTTTTTTAGTAGCCGTCGGATGGCTTCCTAATATTAAACACACAAATGCGATTTCGTCACCCTAATTAATGACCAGTTTTGCCGTTCGCCAGGCTAGACGACTCCCGAAGGTTACTTTGGGCACGGAAGACCATTCTCGCCGGAATACCTATATACAATTATATCGTTTATGGTCGCAACTATACAATAAT
>CAYUUJ010000030.1:0-10435 GCA_964447845.1 uncultured Anaerolineaceae bacterium | reverse complement strand
GCGCCTATAACACGACCAAAGGGCCGGCAGTATTTCGCTTGAAGGAACATATCGAGCGCTTGTTCGATTCGGCGCGCATATTCGGCTTCCGCGAGTTTCCGTGGAACGTGGAGGAGGTCTGCGAAGCGGTCCGGCAGACCGTGCGGGCCAACGGGTTCAAGGATTGTTACATCCGGCCGCTGCTATACCTCGATAACGGCGGTTGGAACCTGAACGTGGATATGGGCAAACCCAAACTCGGCATCGCCGTCTGGGAGTGGGCCAATTACCTGGGCGAGGAGGCGCTGGCGAAGGGAATTCGCGCCAACATCTCTTCCTTCACCCGGCATCACCCGAACGTGATGATGACCAAGGCCAAGATCGCCGGCAATTACGCCAATAGTTTCTTTGCCAAGACAGAATCGGTCAGGCTGGGATTCGAGGAAGCCATTCTGCTCGACCCGCAGGGATATGTGGCTGAATGTACGGGCGAAAATATTTTCATCGTGCGGCATGGCAAGATCGTGACCCCGTCCACTGCGCCGGTGTTGGAAGGTCTGACCCGCCATTCGATCTTCACCATCGCCACAGATCTGGGCTACGAAGTCCTTGAACAACCTGTTTCGCGGGATCAGCTGTACATCGCGGATGAGGTATTTGTGTGTGGGACTGCCGCCGAATGCATCGGCTTGAGCGAGATCGATTTCCGTACGATCGGGAATGGCAAGACCGGTCCGGTGACACGCGCGATTCAAGATGTCTATCACGACGCGATCCGCGGTAAAACGCCAAAATATGAGGCCTGGTGCGATTATGTGGATGTAAATTCCACGATCGCTCTGCCCGTGGACGCTTCAGCATCGCGTGCCTGAGACTGATCCGGACGTAAATCAATAAGATCCTAAACTCAAATTTCGATCAGGACGCAGAACCACGCTGATGTACGCTGATTCAAAAGCAAACATCAGCGTTTTCCGTGTCTGTCAGGGTCCTGTCACGTTTATTGTTCTCCTCCCTGGTTGACGATACCCAGCGAAATTTGATACACTACATTCCCAGTTTGTAATCCACACCTCAAGGATGTGTTGTGCCAGGTCTAAACCTTCAATTTGAAGCCATCCGGCAATCGGCTACCGTCGCCATCTCCGATCGCATTAACGCGCTCAAGGCAGGCGGGCGGAAAGTCATTGGCTTGCAAGTAGGTGACCCGGATTTTTCCACCCCGCGGCCAGTGTTGGATGTGGCGTTGAAAGCCATGGAGGCCGGCTGGACCCATTACGGGCCGAGCCGCGGCTTTCCGGACCTCAGGCAGGCTGCCGCTTCAAAGCTGAGTCGCGACAACGGCCTCACCTACGACCCGGAGACTGAGATCCTGGTCACGCATGGTGGTGTGCACGCGTATTACACATCCCTGCAGTCGATCTTAAATCCCGGCGACGAGGTCCTGATCCCAGACCCCAGTTGGGCTACCCATTCGAACATGGTCACGATGTTGCGCGGGGTAGTTGCGCGTGTTCCTGCCCCGGCTGAGAACGGATTCATTCCGTCCTTCGATGCCTGGGAAAAAGCCGTGAGCCCGAAGACGCGCGCCATTGTATTGAACTATCCCTCCAACCCAACGGGCGCCTACCCAACGCGGGACTATCTTGTGAAATTACAGGACTTTGCCGCCGCGCATAACTTGTGGGTGATCAGCGACGAGGTGTACGAGAACTTATACTTTACTGAAAAGCCTGTCAGTGCGGCCGCCATCGCAGGGGCGAAGGAACGCACGATCCTGGTCCATAGCCTCTCCAAAACCTATGCCATGACAGGTTGGCGCGTGGGGTACGTGGCCGCTCCAGAGGTCGTGATCGAGAATGCGTTGAAAGCCAGCCAGAACTCCATCACCTGCGTCGCACCTTTCATCCAAAAAGCGGCTGCCTTTGCGCTGAGCGATCCCGGGATCCAGCAGGCGGCGGTGACCATGCGCACCGGTTACGCGCGACGTCGGGACAAGGTGCTACAAATTTCAAGGGAGTTGGAAAGTGAAAAGGTGGTCGTCATCCCACCGATGGGTGCATTTTATTTCTTTCTCGATCTTCGTCCGCTTAAGATGTCTTCACTGGAGATCTGTGAGCGCGTCCTGGAAGAGGCGAACGTGGGCCTCATCCCTGGCTCAGCGTTTGGGGAACAGGGTGAAGGCTTTGTGCGCATGACGATCGCGGCGTCAGATGAGGATGTGGAGGCGGGGTTTCGTGCGATCGTGGAATGGGCTGAGAAACAGTGAGTAATTCCCAAAATCGGAAAAAAAGCAGCACACGGATTACACGGATCAGGCGGATTTACACGGATTCTTTAATAAATCCGCGGGCATCCGCCGAAGGATCCGCGTAATCCGCGTGCTGTTCTTGAGTAATCGAAAAATGGAGTGGTTATGAAGGTTGCATATCAAGGTGAACCAGGCGCGTACGGGGAGCAGGCTGTTTATGATTTCTATGGCGAGGTGGAGACCGTCCCTTGCGAGACCTTCGATAAAGCCTTCGAGGCGGTGGTATCCGGAGCAAGCCAATCCGCGTTGATCCCGATCGAAAATTC
This sequence comes from uncultured Anaerolineaceae bacterium, assembly GCA_964447845.1. Taxonomy (GTDB): domain Bacteria; phylum Chloroflexota; class Anaerolineae; order Anaerolineales; family Villigracilaceae; genus DASXQN01. The sequence continues at coordinate 7,879 of CAYUUJ010000030.1, read as the reverse complement.
CCTGGCGGGCAGCATCCACCAGAACTATGACCTGTTGGTCCAGAATAACTTGCACATCGTGGGTGAGTACCCTTTGCGGGTACAACACTGCCTGATCGCCTTTCCTGATGTCAAAAAGGACCAGATCAAACATGTCATCAGCCATCCGCAGGCGTTGGGGCAATGCATCCATTATCTGCGCGCGCTGGGCGTAAAGACCGAACCGGTGTATGACACCGCCGGCAGTGTGAAAATGCTCAAAGCCAGCGGCGAACGGTCCACGGCTGCCATCGCCTCCCGACGCGCGGCCGAGATCTATGGAATGCAGATCTTGCAGGAAAACATCGAGGATAATCCCGAAAATTACACCCGCTTCCTGGCCATCACAACGCAACCGCTTGTGCCGGACGGGGATGCGAAAACTTCTATCGTGTTTACATTGAAGAGCCAGCCGGGCGCGCTGTTCCGGGCTCTGAGCGTGTTCGCCCTGCGCGATATCGACCTGACCAAGATCGAGTCTCGTCCCCTGGCAGGAAAGCCGTGGGAGTATCTGTTCTATATCGACTTCGCCGGCGCGGCGCAGGAAGAAAACGTCCGCAAGGCACTCGCCAATCTTGAAGAATACGTGTTGATGCTGCGGATTCTCGGTTCATACCCGCGCTTCAAGCCAGTTTAATCCCTGGCAGGTTTGTAACTTCGGTCACCAACTCGAACCGAATCCACCTCTTGACAGCCTCTGCTCTCCGTCATAGAATACTGCCCAATATCATAGAAAGACGCTGACGAGGACGAGTACACTTCAAGGCGGTTTTCAGAGAGCCAGGCGGCAGGCGGTGAAAGCCAGGCAGATGCGCAGAAGTAGAATGGACCTCCGAGTCGAACGGGCGAAACACTAGGATTAGCCCAATCCGGGAACTGCACCCGTTATCATGGCAGAGTCACTTAGCGACTAGCAGACCACCAGACTAGCAACTAGCTGACTACAAGAGTGAAGCTGGCTTTCCCCCTGTTGCATCATGACAGGGATTTTTTATTAAATCCGCAGCTTCAACCTGGGTGGCACCACGGGAGTCCCCTCTCGTCCCAACGGACGTAGGGGACTTTTAATTTCTCGCCGCGCTTTTGTACGCGGAACCTTCGGCGGCTCGTCACGGAAAAGTTCAAAGAAAATTCCGTGTTCATCCATTCTCGTCCGTCGAAAGTCCGTGTACCGCTTTTTACTTCTTCGTGTACTTCGTGTCCTTCGTGGATAAAAAGGAGACAGGCTATGCTCATCGAATCAACCAGCGTTGAAACCATCATCCGTGAAGTCTCCGCCGACCTGGAGACACCGGTCAGCCTGTATCTCAAACTGCGCGGGCAGGGCGCGTCTTTTCTTTTAGAGTCGGTCGAGGGTGGGGAACGGATCGCGCGCTATTCCTTTATCGGGATCTCGCCGAAGGCAAAGTACATCCTTCGAAACGGCGTCATCCAGATCGTCGAAGGTGAGTCAGTGCGGTCCGTCAAGCTCAATCCGGGCGACGACCCGACCCGTTTCATGCAAGCCGAGATGGCGCGCTTTCCGGCCAAACGTCTGCCTAACGCACCGCGCTTCACAGGTGGATTGGTAGGTTATCTGGGCTATGAGGCAGTTCGTTATTTTGAGCCCACACTCATCCCGCAAATGCAGGAAGCGCTCATCCCGGATGGGATCTACCTTCTTGCTGATACGATCGTGGCTTTCGATCACGCCCGCCGTACCATCTTCCTGATCGCCAATGTGCTGGATGGAGATGCACAATCCGCCCATCAAAAATTGGACCAGATCGCCGAGCGCATTCGTCAGCCGCTGCCGCCTGCCTTGAATGCAGCCATCACGCCTTCCGAGACGCGCTCCAATCTTAGCCAGGATCAATTCGAGACCATGGTGCGCACCGCCAAAGAGTACATTGCCGCCGGGGATATTTTTCAGGTGGTGCTGTCACAACGCTTCACGCGCGAAACCTCCGTGGAGCCGTTCGACGTCTACCGCGCCGTGCGCCGCCTCAATCCTTCCCCTTACATGTTCTTTTTTGATTTCGGACTCGTGGAGGATGAACCGTTATATCTGGTTGGATCCTCGCCTGAGATGTTCGTCCGTTTGGATGGACAGACCGCCTCGCTCCGACCGATCGCCGGCACGCGGCCTCGAGCAGCGGACTCTGCCGCCGACGCGCTGCTCGCGGAAGAACTGCTCGCCGATCCCAAGGAACGCGCCGAGCACGTCATGCTGGTGGACCTGGGCCGTAACGATCTGGGTCGCGTGTGTGAATACGGCACGGTGAAAGTGCCTGAATTCTTTACCATCGAGCGCTATTCACACGTCATGCACATCGTGTCGCACGTCGAGGGCACGCTGCGGCCGGACCTGACTGCTTTCGATCTGGTGCGCGCGGCTTTTCCGGCCGGCACGGTCAGTGGTGCGCCCAAAGTGCGTGCGCTGGAGATCATCGCGGAGCTCGAGCCGGATCCGCGCGGCGCGTACGCGGGCATGGTCGGTTACTTCGGCTTCGACGGCGCCATGGATACCTGCCTGGCTATTCGAACCATGGTCGGCAGAGGCAACACTGTCAGCATACAGGCGGGCGCGGGTATCGTCGCTGACTCGGACCCTGCCAACGAATACCGGGAATCGATCAATAAAGCCAGCGCCATGCTGCGCGCCATTGATATTGCGGAGACGGATGGTTGATGGTGGTCGGTTGACGGTGGACAGTTAACGGTCGTTCGTTGAACCTAAATGGCTAGCCGACTGACAACTGTCAACCCTCAACCACCAACCGTCAACTGGGAGAAACCTATGCTTGCCCTGATCGATAACTACGACTCCTTCACTTACAACCTGGTGCAATATTTCGGCGAACTTGGAGCCGAGGTGCGCGTCTTTCGCAATGACCGCATTACGCTCAATGAATTGATCGCACTCAACCCGTCCTACCTGGTGATCTCGCCGGGTCCCGGGAATCCGGATGACGGCGGTGTTTCGAATGCGGCCATTCGTCACTTCACGGGCAAGATCCCTGTCCTGGGCGTGTGCCTTGGACACCAATGTCTGGGTGCCGTCTTCGGCGGCAAAGTAGACCGTGCCGCGCGTTTGATGCACGGCAAGACTTCGATGATCCAACACAACGGGCAGGGATTATTTAAAGGAGTCCCCTCTCCATTCGAAGCCATGCGTTATCACTCCTTGTTGGTCTATGATCCCATTCCCGCGGAACTGGAAGTCATCGCGGTTACAGCCGAAGAAGAGATCATGGGAATTAAGCACCGCCAACATCCCACCTTCGGCGTCCAGTTCCATCCTGAATCCATTCTCACCGAACACGGAAAGTTGATCTTGAAGAATTTTTTGGATCTGAAACCCCTCATTTCCATAAAAACAGAAGAGGCTGCCATGCTTAAACCATTTATTGCCAAAGCCATCAATCGCACGGATCTCACCGCTGACGAGGCCGAAGCTGCCATGAGCGCCATCATGACCGGGCAGGCGACCCAGGCACAGATCGGCGCCTATTTGACAGCCCTGCGTATGAAAGGCGAGACCATCGAAGAGATCACGGGTTCCGTGCGTGCCATGCGCGCCAATGCCCTTAAGGTGGATGTCACCGATCGGACGACACCGATTTTCGATATTGTGGGCACGGGCGGTGACGGCGCACATACTTTCAACATCTCAACAGCCGCAGCTTTCGTCCTGGCCGGGACGGGCCGCCAGGTCGCGAAACACGGCAATCGTGCGGCCTCCTCCCAATGCGGCAGCGCGGACGTACTCTCTGCTTTGGGGGTTAATCTCGAGCTCACGCCTGAGCAGGTGGGGAAGGCCATCGACGAGATCGGTATTGGTTTCATGTTCGCGCCCAAATTCCATCCGGCCATGAAACATGCCATCGGAGCGCGCAAGGAAATTGGCCAGCGCACGATCTTTAACATCCTCGGACCGCTCACCAATCCGGCCGGCGCGGACGTCCAGCTAACTGGTGTCTTCAATCCCGAGCTCACCGAGCCGCTGGCGCATGTGCTTAAAGAGCTTGGTTCTCGCGCCGCATTCGTCATTCATGGACATGGCGGCACGGATGAATTGACACCCTGTGGCCCCAACCGCGTCAGCCATCTCAAGGATGGCGCAGTGCGCACCTACGAATTAGATCCCGCGGAATTCGGCCTGCCGCGTGCCACAGTCGCCGATCTACGCGGCGGCACTCCGGAAGAATCGGCTGCCATGATGCACGATCTGCTGGGCGGCAAACTGACCGGCGCACGTCGGGATGCTGTACTGCTTAACGCCGCCGGCGCTTTGGCCGCCGAGACCGGCGATTTCAAGGCCGCGCTGTCTGAAACCCGGGCGGCGCTTGAGGATGGCAGAGCGCTCGCCAAGTTGAAAGCCCTGGTTGCATTCAGTCAGTCATTTGTTCAACCGGCGGCCGCGTGACAGATATACTGCAGCAGATCCTTGCACATAAGAAGACCGAGATTGCGTCCCTGGACGGCTTGGCCTTGCGCCGCGCTGCAGAAGGAAGCCCGGAACCGAGGGATTTTGTCGCGGCTATTTCATACTCCAAGGGAAAAGAGGGGGCAGGGGATAAGGGGAGTGGTCCGAAATTGATCGCCGAACTCAAGCGGGCAAGTCCATCTAAGGGGATGCTTGCTCCGCGCCTGGATATGTTCGAGGTGGCAGAGATCTATATTTCAAACGGCGCTTCAGCCATATCAGTGTTGACCGATGAGAAATTCTTTTTAGGAAGTCTCCAAACGCTCCATGATTTGCGTTTTAAGCGACAAATCGCCCTTCCGTTACTCCGCAAGGATTTCATCATCGATCCGATCCAGGTGTATGAAGCACGCGCCAAAGGTGCAGACGCTATCCTGCTGATCGCCGCCGCGCTCCCCGATGATGCTCAACTTTCCGATCTCCACGCGCTGGCCCTTGAAATGGGATTGACGCCGCTGGTCGAAGTGCATGACCAAGGTGAGACCGAACGTGCGCTGCGATTGAACGACTTGCGGTTGATCGGAATCAACAACCGTAACCTGGTTACATTTGAAGTCTCGCTGGAAACGACCGAGCGTCTACGGCCAATGATCCCGTCTGAAATTGCAGTCGTGGCAGAAAGCGGTATTTTCACGGCGCGCGATGTGGAACGATTGGCAGAGGCAAATGTGGACGCGGTGTTGGTCGGCGAGGCTCTGGTCACCGCAGAGGATATTGGCGCTAAGGTGAGAGAAATATCCACTGTAGGGGCGACCCATGTGGTCGCCCGGGAGGGGCTTGTCCCCGCCCAGGGCGACCACAAGGGTCGCCCCTAAAAGCAACCATGACACACATCAAGATTTGCGGGATCAAAACATTGGACGACGCCCTGGCAGCTATCGACGCAGGTGCGGATATGTTGGGATTTAATTTCTATCCCAAAAGTGTGCGTTATATCAATGCGGGCATATGTCGGGATATGATGCAGGTATTACGGGGATATGGGCAGATCACGTTTGTCGGCGTGTTCGTCAACGCATCGGTTGCAGAGATCCGCGCCACGCTGGAGACTTGCGGCTTGAGCCTGGCACAATTGCACGGGGATGAGACTCCTGAGTTTTGCTCGTCCTTTGGCGCGCGGGCTTTTAAAGCATTTCGAGGCATCCCAAATGGGCAGGTGGATTCGTTTGCCAGAAATGACGCTCCTGCTTTTCTACTGGATGCAGCCGTCAAAGGATCGTATGGCGGGACCGGTGCGACTACGGATTGGTCAGCCGCGGCTGAGTTGGCGAAGCGCTATCCGATTTTGTTGGCAGGCGGTTTGAAACCGGAGACCGTCGCCGCGGCAATGCGGCAGGTGAATCCCTGGGGCGTGGACGTGGCCTCCGGCGTGGAATCAAGTCCCGGTCAGAAGGATGCGGGCAAGCTGAAGGCTTTCGGAGAGGCTGTGCGCAGGGAAGAGAAGAGAAAAAAAACTAGAGAGTAGAGAACAGGTCGATCAGCCTGCCCTGATCACTATTCACTAATCTCTATTCTCTTATCATTGAGGAATTATGACAACATTATTGCCACCTAAATTCGGACCCTACGGCGGACAGTTCGTGCCGGAGACATTGATGCCGGCATTAATCGAGCTCGAACGGGCATTCGTGGATGCCCAAAATGACATGGAGTTCCAGCGCGAGTTTGACGGGTTGATGGCTACCTTTGTAGGCCGGCCGACGCCGTTGACCTACGCGCGTCGGCTTTCCGAAAAACTGGGCGGGGCGCAGATCTATCTCAAACGCGAGGACCTGGCGCATACAGGTGCCCACAAGATCAACAACGCGCTCGGGCAGGCTCTGCTCGTCAAGCGCATGGGCAAGCGGCGCATCGTTGCCGAAACGGGTGCAGGTCAGCATGGCGTGGCTTCGGCTACGGTGGCCGCACTGCTCGGATTGGAATGTGTTGTTTATATGGGCGTGGTGGACATGGCGCGCCAGGAGACGAATGTATTCAGGATGCGTTTGTTGGGTGCGGAAGTGCGGCCGGTGACTTCGGGCACCCAGACCTTGAAGGATGCGATCAACGAGGCGATCCGTGATTGGGTGACTAATGTGCGCGATACCCATTATCTGTTGGGTTCGGCGCTGGGACCTCATCCGTACCCGACCATGGTGCGTACTTTTCAATCCGTGATCGGACGCGAAGCGCGTGAGCAGATGCTGGCAGATGTGGGCCGCTTGCCGGATACCGTCATCGCATGTGTGGGCGGGGGGTCCAACGCGATCGGAGTCTTCAGCGGCTTCGTGGACGATGAGAATGTCGAACTGATCGGCGTGGAAGCAGGCGGCAGCGGGGTGGCCTCGGGAAAACACGCGGCTCGTTTTGGCGACCCGGCGAAGGGACGTATCGGTGTCATCCACGGCACACGGACCTTCGTATTGCAGGATGAAGACGGTCAGATCGCCGATACCCATTCGATCTCAGCCGGTTTGGATTATGCCGCGGTCGGCCCTGAGCATGCAATGCTGCGGGATGCCGAACGGGCATATTACACATCCGCAACCGACGAGGAAGCGCTGAGCGCGTTTTCGACCTTGTGCAAAACCGAAGGGATCATCCCGGCTCTGGAGTCGTCACATGCAGTGGCAGAAGTGCTCAAACGCGCGCCGAAGATGAAAAAGGATCAGGTTATTCTGGTGAACTTATCCGGGCGCGGGGATAAGGATTTGAATACGGTGATCAAAGAAATGCAGAATAATGAATGATGAATGATAAAAACAGCACACGGATAACACGGATAAGAAGGATTAACACGGATTTTTTAAAGCTTGCTCCGCGTGAATCCGTAAACTCCGTCTTATCCGTGTACAAAAAGAGAGTTTCATGAACAGAATCGCTGATGCTTTCAAAAATAAACCCATCTTCATGCCTTACTTTCCATTCGGGTATCCCGATCTGGAAACGTCGATCGATGTGATCGAAGCGCTGGGAAAGAACGGCGCGGATTTGATCGAGGTGGGGCTGTCGTTTTCAGACCCGCTGGCAGACGGACCTGTGATCCAGAAGGCTACCCAAACGGCATTGGAAAACGGGATCACCGTCAAAAAATCGCTGGAGGCGGTGGCCGAATTGCGCAAACGCGGCGTGACCATCCCACTGGTGCTGATGGGGTATTACAACCCCGTCCTGGCGTACGGACTGGAAAAGTTTGTGGCGGATGCACAAAAGTCAGGCGCAGACGGGTTTATCATTCCTGACCTGTCGGCCGAAGAGGCGGGCGAATTTGAGGCTCTGCTTGGGAATTTGCCATTAATAAGAATGCTGGCTCCCACCACTTCCTCTGATCGCATGCAGCAGGTGGCGCGCAATGCAACGGGATTTATCTATCTGGTGAGCGTGACCGGTGTGACAGGCGCGCGTCAGGATATC
>CAYUUJ010000029.1:0-10451 GCA_964447845.1 uncultured Anaerolineaceae bacterium | reverse complement strand
CAGACTCAAAGTAAATATAATCATCCTGGAGGTATCCCCAGAGCGCATCGAAAGTCCGCAGCTGATGTTCCTGGGTGGTATAGCCGGGTCCGAAATCCGTATTGGCAGCCTCTTCCTCCTGGAGCAGACCCGCACAGGAGGAAAGTAAAACACTTAGGAGTAAAAATCCAGTCAGGAAGGGAGCGGTTTTTCTTTTCATTAGCAATACCTCCACGTTCCGGTCACTCTTTTCCAGAGTTTCTCCCCGCTGAATTTATTTTATCGACAACGAAGTTATTGTAACAGAAATATTTTGTGTCCATCTGCGGGAGAATCCAGACTTAATTTATACTCATCCTGCCTGCCGTGCATTCGTATTAAAACGCAAACGAGCCGTCTTCAGAAGTAGAGAGGCGGCTCGTTTGCGTCCATACAGATCGGTTTTGGGGATGGGGCTTGCTATTCGATAATTGGTTCACCCACGGGCGAAATAACGTACCAAACATTCTGAAAACCCTGGCCGTTAGTTTCCCCGGCCTTACGATCCAGGTAGTAATAATACAGCGGCCAGCCATTATAGGTGATCTGCTGGCTGCCATCCTCGCGCGTCGTGGTCCCAACCCTGGCCATATCCACTGCCTCCCCAACCGTGGGTATATCGGATGTAAGCAATGGGGGCCAGAAGCTTACACACTGCCCATAGCAGGTGCTGGTGTTGGGTGTATCACTCGTAAACAGATACAGGGTCATATTGTTGCCATCCACCAGGATGGCACCGAATTTATCATCTTGCCCAACATTGACTTCCATTCCAGCCGATGGCACGGGCGAAACGCTGGTGGGTTGCGCTGAAGTGGACGTGGCTGTCGGGCTGCATGCGCCGGCAAGCAAAATCAGGGCAACAATTGCCTTAGGAAAATTCACTTTATTCATTTTTCTCTCCTTTGGGGATTGGCTCGAAGAGCCTTATTAATAATACGCTCGTAAGCGGGTTTTTGGATTTGTCAGTTTTTACGTTGCGATTGGGAAATTGCCCGCTTGGCGTCAGGGCGGAGGTGAACGCTGGAAAAAATACCGGATTTAGGGCTGCTTGCCCCATTCACGCCGCAGTTGCTTCACTGCGGCCGGCAGACGCGTTTTAACGGTACCCAGCGGCCAGCCGAGCGTCTCGCCAATTTCTCTCTGGCTTAAGCCATGGTAATAAGCCAATTCAAGGACTTGCCGGTGCTGTGGCGATAGCGACCGCACGGCAAACAAGATGCTCCGCCAACGTGATTCTTCACAGGTTGTACCGGCATCCGGGATGTCCTGCCAGAGGTCTTCAGGATCCTTTTCATCTGCCAGGGCCGGTCGGCGAGCTTCCTGGCGCAAGCGGTCCAAGGCTGTGCGTTTGGTGATGGCCAGTAACCAGGCCAGCAACGTGCCGCGCTCGGCATGATACAGGCGGGCTCGTCCCCACAGCTTGAGGAATGTATCTTGTGTGACTTCTTCGGTCAGCATCGGATCACGCAGGATTCTCAATCCGCGCGCGTAGACCTTACCGACATGCCGGTTATACAGCACCAGAAAGGCGCGTTCATCCCCGTTCGCGACCTGAGCGACCAATTCGTGATCTTCAGAATTCGTCATTGTCCTATTGTATCGGACCTGGAATTATCCTGGGAAGCGGGCTTGTTTTGCCTGATCTGCACATGAATTCACCAATTTTTCTTCAGGTCATTTATTGTATATCAATCGCCATATTTCTAGGGTGTTTGCTTGCAGGCAGGCTGTTATTATTAAAATAATGTATATACACGGTTGATCCTCGAAATCGCTTTTTTGATCTGATCGAACGATCATTGTTTTAAAAACTTCCCGCGTCAAAGGCAGGGCAGGTGACACCCAGGCAGCGCAGCAAACATTCCGCGGAAAAATTCTCCAATATTGGAGGCGTGGACTTCGAATTCAGTTTTGCATTCCAGCCGATCGTCAACGCGGAGACCCGCAAAGTGATCTCATTTGAGGCGCTGGTGAGGGGGCCGCACGGCGAATCGTCGGTGGATGTTTTCTCTCAATTGAAGGAGGAGAATAGGTTTGGCTTCGATCAAGCCTGCCGGTTGAAAGCCATTCACCTGGCCAGTCGGTTAAAATTACGCCGGAACCTGAATATTAATCTCCTGCCGTTCGGTACCTATCAAACGGGTATGAATATACGGGCCACAATGCAAGCCGCGGTCGATTTTGATTTCCCGGTTGAGAACATCGTTTTTGAGATCACCGAATCCGAGATGCTGACCGACCACCGCCGGTTGATCGATATCATCAAAATGTACCAGGAGTTCGGATTCCAAACCGCCATCGATGACTTCGGCACCGGCTATTCGGGCCTGAAATTATTGGTGGAGTATCATCCGAATTACCTGAAACTTGATCGAAACCTGATCGCAGATATCCACCAAAATGAGGTAAAACAGGCTATTTTTCAAGGAATCGGGCTGATCTGTAACCGATTGAAGATAGAAATGATGGGGGAGGGGATCGAAAAGCCGGAAGAATTCGACTGGCTGCGGCGGGCCGGGGTGAATTACTTTCAAGGTTATTATTTTGCAAGACCCGCCTTTGAGGCTCTGCCTGAAGTGGCCCGGGAATTATTCGCGATCTAGATCCAACTGATATCGTCCTCATCAAGACAAACTAGTTCAATCACAGACCTGCATTACCAGGGACTTGACAGCCTCCTGGTTTTTCGGTATCCTTCCATTTCAGACCGTTCGGTCTGAAATGGGAAGTTCATTATGACCAAAGGTGAAGATACCAAAGAAGCCATTCTCCGGCAGGCTGCGCAGTTATTCAATCGGCGCGGTTTTTTCGGCGCGGCGCTCTCGGACGTCATGGATGTGACCGGGCTGGAAAAGGGTGGCATTTACAACCACTTCAAGAGCAAGGAAGACCTGGCTCTGCAGGCTTTTGACTATGCGGTCGATCTCGTCCGCCAGGAAATCGCCAAAGCAGTCATCGATAAACCTGATTCGGTGGATAGACTGCTGGGAATGATCAAAGTCTTTCAGCGCGAGGCAGAAGGCTATCCCCTGGCTGGAGGTTGCCCGGTGATGAATACAGCCATCGAAGCGGACGATGCGCACCCCGCACTGCGAAAGCGGGCGCAGGATGCCATGGATGAGTGGCACGTCTTCGTGAGGCGGACCGTCCGGCGCGGGAAACAACGCGCCGAGATCCGGCCGGAGATCGATCCCGAGATGTTTTCCAGCATCCTGATCTCTGTGTTGGAGGGGGCGATCATGCAAAGCAAACTATACGGCAATACTCATTCGATGGACCAGGCTGTACGGTATCTCACCGATTACATCGAGCTCCAGGTTCGTAGTTCGTCAAACTGAATATTTTTTATCAGAAAACAGACCGCTCGGTCTGAAACCTACATTTTGACCTGAATAGGAGAAAAGAAATGAACCAACCTCGATCCCTTATAAAAGAACCCGAAAGTCTTGTGATCGCCCGTTTCCAGGATTGCGATCCGTTTGGGCATCTTAATAACGCGCGATACATCGATTACTTCCTGAATGCACGCCAGGATCAGATCGCGCAGTACTACAACCTACGTACGTACGAGCAGGGTATGCAAGTCAGTTGGGTGATCCGCAAAACGCAAATCGCCTACGTACGACCTGTGGCTGCCATGGAGGAAGTGCTTGTTCGGACTCGCCTGATCATCTTTGATGAGACCTCGCTGGTCGTGGAGGGCATGATGCTGGATAAGGACGAGAAGCATTTGAAAGCCCTGATCTGGTTTGATTTTGTGTATATCAGCCTCTCTAATGGGAGGCCTGTGAAGCATGCTGACGACCTGATGGCCTTGCTCGGTTCGGTTGCGTTGCACGAAGAGTATGAGCCGAACGGATTTCATCGCCGTGTGGAATTGATCCGGCGGCATAGTCGCAAGCGTACCGATCAGGCGGTTGAATTACCAGCTTAAAAGAAAGATCCGGGTCTGATCGTTCAGACCCGGATCTATTTTAGTGCCATTTCCCGAAGGAACGCTTCTGCGCATTGCGGATCGAAATGCTTTCCTTTCTCCGAATGGATATATTCCAACGCGTCCTTCTCGGACCAGGCGCGGCGATAGGGCCGATCATTTGTCAGCGCATCCCAGACGTCCACTACCGAGAAGATCCGCGCTGAGAGGGGGATCTGTTCGCCTTTGAGACCGCGCGGATAGCCGGACCCATCCCATTTTTCGTGATGGCAGTAGGGAATATCCAATGCAGGGCGGAGGTAGGCGATCTTCCAGAGCATGTCATACGCATGTTGCGGATGCCGGCGCATGACCTCCCATTCCTCGTCGGTTAACTTGGCCGGTTTCAATAAAATGCTGTCGGGGATGCCCATCTTGCCGATATCGTGGAGCAGCGCGCCGCGCCGCACGTGGACCAGTTCGGATTCGCTCATGCCCATTGATCGGGCGAGTTTGAAGGTGGTCTCCGTGACTCGCAGTGTATGACCCTCAGTTTCCTTATCGCGCAAGTCGAGGGCGTGTGACCAGCCTTCCAGGGTTTGGTCGTAGGCCAGCGCCAGGTCCAGATTCGAATGTTGGAGATCCTCGAATAGGATCAGGTTGTCGATCGCGATCGCGGTCTGATCGGCGAGCGTCTTGAGAAAATTTAACCAATCCAAATCAGGCCGCAGGGGCGATCGGCTGAAGATCTCCAAAACACCTTTCACCTCGCCTTTGGCGATCAATGGGGCGGCAAAATAAGACACGAAATTTTCGCCTGCCACATGTTGTGTGCGCGTGAATTCTTCTCCGGCGATGCTCAAATTCTCCGCCTGGATGATCTGCCGTTCGAGCGCGGCCCGGCCGGCCAACCCCTGACCGAGCCGGATGCTGGAGGATTGGATGCCGCGTGTCAGGAATCCGTGGCCGGCTGCAAACTCAAGCCGTCCGCTGCCATGCCGCATCAACAAGACGGCTGCTGCGTCGGATTTAAGGGTAGCGGTGACATTCTCGAGCACAATTTTCAAGGTCACACGCAGGTCCAGACTGCTGGCGATCGCGGTATGGATGGTCCGCAAGGTGCTGAGCCGATTTAATTGCTTAACCAGGGAGGATTCTGCCCGCTGGCGTTCACGCCGGCTTTCGGCATCCTTCAATTCCCTCTCGATGGCGGGTATCAAACGCGCCAGGCTGCCTTTAACCAGAAAATCATGTGCGCCAGCCTTGAGAGCTGCCACCGCAGTCTCTTCACCGATGGTGCCTGAGATGATGATAAAAGGCAAATCCAATCCGCTGGCTTTTAATACTTCCAGTGCCCGCGGCGCGTTAAATTTGGGCATTGAAAAATCGCACAAGATCAAATCCCAGATCTTACTCTCCAGAGCAGCCTGCATTGCTTCCACGGTCTCCACGCGTTCAAAGTCAACCTCATAACCGCCGCGTTTTAATTCACGCAGGCTGAGTTGCACATCGTCCGGAGAGTCTTCCACAAAAAGGATCTGCAAATGCATCAGGACAGGCTCTCTTTGCGCGGCGGCGCCTCGTTCAACACCAACCAGTACAGCCCGAGCTGCCGAACAGCCTCCATGAACTGGTTGAAATCCACCGGTTTTCGAATATAGGAGTTGGCGCCTTGTTTGTAGCCTTCGATCAAATCCTGCTCTTCCTTGGAGGAGGTGAGGATCACGACAGGTAACAGGCGCGTCCGATCATCCGCCCGGATGCGGCGGAGCACCTCCAGGCCATCCACTTTCGGCAATTTTAAGTCCAGGAGAATGACCTGCGGAAATTCGCGCGGGTCGCGCTCGGCGTATGCACCGGTGTAAAACAAGAAATCCAACGCTTCGGCGCCATCCCGGACCACCGTAACCTTGTTGCTGATATTATTTTTCTTGAGCGCGCGCAGTGTTAATTCTTCGTCATCAGGATTGTCTTCCACAAGCAGGATCATTTTTTCATCCATGTCCTTTCCTCCAAATCTTAGAGTGTGAAATAAAAAGTCGCGCCCTCGCCTACGGCGCCTTCCGCCCATACCCGGCCGCCATGTTTGTTAAACACACGCTGGACGGTGGCGAGGCCGATACCGGTCCCCGGAAATTCATCGGTGGAGTGAAGTCGTTGAAATGCGCCGAACAATTTATTCACGTAAATCATTTCGAACCCCGAGCCGTTGTCACGAATGAAAAATGTTCTCTCGGCGGCGCCATTTTGCACGTCAAATTCAATCTGCGCAGCCTCTTTTTTGGAGGTAAATTTCCATGCGTTGGCCAGCAGGTTCTGTAGAGCAATACGCAGCAGGTTTTGATCTCCTTCCGCGACCATATCCGGTGTAATTGAAACGCTCACATGGCGATTCGGATCGGAGCGCTGGAGTTCGCCGACGATTATTCGGGCGAGGGCGCTCAAATCGACGGGTTTGCGTTCCACAGGCGCGCGCGCGACTCGCGAAAGAACCAGAATATCGTCGATCAATTCCGCCATGCGCTGCGCAGCAGACCGGGCGCGCTCCAGATAATTTCTGCCCTCCTGAGGGATTTGATCACCATAATCTTCCAACAAAGCCTGGCTGAAACCGTCAATACTGCGCAGAGGAGCCCGTAGATCGTGTGAGACCGAATACGAGAAAGCCTCCAGTTCCTTGTTCGCGGCTTCCAGTTGCATGTTGCTGTTCTGCAACGCCTCCTCAGCCTGTTTGCGTTCCGTGATCTCACGCGAGATCCCGAAAGTGCCCACGACCAGTCCTCCGGCGTCCCGCAGCGGCAATTTCGTCGTGGAAACCCAGGTCATATGACCATCCGGCCAGACGACCCGTTCCTCGATATTCACCAACGGCCGGCCGGATTTGATGACTTCCTGTTCCTCATTAAATGAATCTTGGGCGTGCTCTTTTCCGAAAAAGTCGAAATCCGTTTTGCCGACCACCTGGGCAGGGTCGTTCAACCCCATCATCTTCGCCTGGGATTTGCTATTTCTAATAAAGCGGCTGGCTGCATCCTTGAAATAAATGTGATCAGGCATATTATCCATCATCGTCTGAAGCAGGGCATTGGCTTCAGACAAGGCCGCGGTCCGTTCCTTCACTTGTTGTTCCAATTCCTCGCTGGCTTTTTCCAGAACTTGCTGGGCGCGCTTGCGTTCACTGATGTCCATCGAGAGAATGAAGATCCCGTCCGGCACCGGATGAATACTCAATTCAAACCAGCCTCTCGCTCCGTCCGGATAGAGAAACTCATTCTCCATTTGTTGGGGAACGCGGTCCTGCATACAGCGTTCGAAAACAGCGAATGCCTCCGTGTTTTCTATACCCGGATACATTTCCATCATTGTATGGCCAAGCAAACCTTCTTTTGTTTGGTGCCCGTGTCTGGCGACCATCTCATTGATATATAAATAACGCCAGTCGAAGCTTATGATCTGAGCGCCTTCCAGCATGGTGTCGAGCGTGTTGCGATAACGTTCCTCGGAGCTCTGCAGGTCCTGATTGGTCTTTTCCAACTCGGCGGTGCGTTCGGACACCCGCTGTTCCAGTGATTGATTGGCTGTCTTTAATTCTTCGAGCAATTCGCCGTAGTCGAGCACGATCGCGCTCTGGCTGGCGAGCAGGGTTAACAATTCGAGATCGTCCTCCAGGAATAACGGTGAGTGTCTGAGCGCGACGATCAGCAGCCCCCAGGCCCTGGATGGACTGACGATGGGGACGATCAGCAGGGATTGTGCTCGCGCACTTATTGCCCATTGGGCTGCTTGCGGCCCAATATCTTTCGGGATTTCTGCGAGGCGCGCTTTTCGATCACGCCACACCGTGGATAAGACTCCTTGTTCGGTCTGCAACCGTTCAGCGTTCCAGGCCGGATCGCCCGGTACATCGATCTTCAAGGATTTCTCTTCAAAATCCCACAGGGCGATCACTGCTGTAGTACCGCCTGTCGCCTGTACAGCGGCTGACGAAAGATGGTTGTGGATATTGGTGCGCTGTTGAGCCCATTGCCCGGAGGTCTCACGCAGATAGCGGTGAAGCTCGTTAAGCTGCCATGCCTGTCTCAGCCAGCGGGGAGGTGAAAATCCCAGGTAATAACTGAGGCCGGCCAGCAGGGCAAGTAACTGTATCGAGGGACTTAAAGGATCCCGTAATTCCTCCGGCAAGGCGATCAGCAAACCAGCCACCAGGATCACGGCAGCCAGAAGGCCGGAACCGGCGGAGGCCAACCTCAACCTTTGGCGTGTGATCCCGGCTGTGGTGAACGCACCGCGCACAAAGATAAGGGTTGCGTATATCTCGATGGCGACAAAGTACCCAATGATCAGCAATAAGACCGGAGAAGACAAGCTCGAGCTGTTCAGGATCACCGCCACCCAACACAAGACCAGACCAAGCAAAGCGCCTCGTCGGATACTCTTGCGAATCGGTTGAAAGTAACCGGCGATGCGCAGGAGAAAATACGGGTGCGCGATAACGGCCAGCGTACCAGCCTGCCCTAGCAATGGGATTTGACGCCCTGCGACCAGTTCGATCTCTTGAACGATAAAACTCAATCCGAGCGAAATGAAGACGAAAGCGATGTCCAGGCGCGTGCGATCGCGTGTCTGCAGCCACTGGACGAAGGTAACCACCGCCAGCAGCCCGTACACGATCCGGGTCAGGAGACTGAAAAATTCATTGATGGTCATCATTGATTTTCGGTCCGGAAGGGAGGACTCATTCTCCGAAAGAATTTCGCGGACATTTGTCGATCCCCCTGAGACGTTCTCTCTGAGCGCATACTTTATATGTCTCAGGGATCAATATTTTTTAGTTTCTGCAGCGGGAATTGCTTGGGTACTATACCATAAAGTGTAGATGAGTAATGCAGTGGATACTTTTGCCTTGCAAAACTGATAATTCGATCCACATTAGAGCTAATGAATACGCCTCCAGGCACGGACCGCAAGCAGAAGACCGGCCAGGATAGTTATCCCTCCATATACAGCCCATTCAATCCGTCCGGTCATAAAACTTCCGGGGATGATATCGATACCCTGCAGGAAAAAGACCGTACCTGCCAGGATAAGAACAATTCCCAGGATGAACAGAGTTGGTTTCATCTCAGCCATCCTGTTAGACTTCTTGTGCGGGGGATATCTTCCGGATATGCTTTGGATTGAGGACTGATACGATTCGGGTGGATCCGCCTTGCGCGATTTGTACCTCCAGGTCCAATTCCACCCAGTAGAAATATAGATGCCTGGAATACGGATCGGCTCGAGTGAGGGTACCCGGATACCAGCCTGCGCTTTCCCAGTAGGTTGAATTCAGATGGACTTCCACCCGGTCACCAACCTGGATATTCACGGTCATATTTCGCTCCAATTCCGCAGCGCTCACCAGCCGCGCATGTGATCCGATTTGACGCGAATTGCAACCGAATACGACAGGCTGAATTCCTCGGGCGTCATTTTGAGAGCTATTATCCCAGGCTGGTACTTCTTAATATAAGCGGGCACTTGATGTGCCGGAGGGGAGACGGGATCAATCGACGCCGTGCCCAGGAATATGAGCACATCCTCGTCCCCGGTTGGATCGGTATTGAAATGTAGCGAAACCCTGGGCCGTTCGATCACGTGCTGCACCTTATGAGCGTTTGGCTGGCTGAAGATGAGAAATGAATCCGCTTCCCAAACGAACCAGACCGGCCTCGGTTGAGGCGTCAGGCTGGCATCGACGGTTGTCAGCCAGATAACTGTATTCAGTTTGATGAGACGTTTGGCATTGCGGCCCAGTTTCGAGTTGAAGTCCATGGATGAATCCTCCAATACATTTTACAAGACTTATCGGCTTGTGGATCGTGGCAACAGCATGCTTTCACAACGCAAAAATCGACTTTGGCCGTCTGCTTAAATTGCGAGTGCCAGGTCCGATGACAGACCTGGCACTCCAACTGAGGAGATTTCGACTAGTCGGCTGGAAGGGGTTCTGCCGATACCGGAATGGGGGTGTGATGGACCTTGTCCAGGATATAGAAACCAATGGTGGCGATGAAACCTATGATGCCGCATGCCACCCAAAGCCAAACGGGATCCCCGAATTCCATGATCAAACCCGCCAGGTAAGGCCCGATCGCGAACGACAAACCCCAGGATAACCCGGAGACAGCCATATAGCGGCCGCGCATTTGCTCGGGAGCGAAACTGGCCACCAGGGCTTGCTGGAAAGGGGAGACGATCATCTCGCCGATGGTGATCACGACCATTGCAACCGCGAACATAACAAAGGTGGAGACGAATCCATACATTGCGAAGCCGACCGCATAGAACAAGGAGCCCAGTGCCATCATCAACATCGGTTTGTATTTTTCCAGACGGCGGGTGGTCCAAAACTGGAGAAATACAACTATCACAGCATTCATGCTCAGAAGCAGGCCATAGCCGGTTTCTGGGACACCGTGTCCATCACGTAAATACACACCCAAGGTCGTATTCATGTTCGTATAGACAAGTGACA
>CAYUUJ010000028.1:0-10487 GCA_964447845.1 uncultured Anaerolineaceae bacterium | reverse complement strand
GGGCAGCAGCAGCGCGTTGCGATCGCGCGCGCTTTGGCGATGCAGCCCAAGATCATGCTCTTCGACGAGCCCACCTCCGCCCTCGATCCGGAGATGATCAAAGAAGTGCTGGATGTGATGACCGGCCTGGCGAAATCCGGCATGACCATGCTGGTGGTGACGCACGAGATGGGTTTTGCGCGCGCCGTGGCGGACCGCATGTTCTTCTTCGACCAGGGCCAGATCGTGGAGACAGGCACGCCGGATGAGATCTTCAATAAACCAAAGGAGGACCGCACCAAGTTGTTTTTGTCGCAGATCCTTTCCCATTAGAAGCTCTGACATTATCTTCCGGCACAAAAATTCAGTCGGGCCGGGGGCTGGTCTGCTAAAATTCAGGATACAGACAGGAAATCATGGAAATTGGTCTTGAATTTTTCACGGTATTTAGTGTGGCCATCCTGCCCCATCTGCTGGGGTCAATTTTCATCCTGACGAATAAGGACTATTTGAAGCATTTTCTTCCCTGGCAACGGATGATTTCCAGCGGGGTCCATGAGGTTGCCAAGATTTTTCTTCTCACTTATATCGCCACATCTCTGCCGATCGGCTTGGCGGCGATCGGCCTGAAATTCACAGGTATCGACATTTCCCGGGCAATTGCGATCAGTGGTTTCGCCACAGGGTATCTGTTATTGGTGTTCGTCATTACGAAATTACGTTCCAAAAAAATCCAGGAGAGACGCGAGGAACTACGCAAGGCCGTCTTCGAGGCTGGTGGTTTCTCCAGCTTTAAGACCCTCAGCCAGAGGGCCGCGTATTTAGTCACGTTATGGCTCGGTGTGATCGCCGAGGATCTGATCTTTCGCGGCTACCTGGTCATCGGGCTGGGAGCACGGACCGGCACGTATTGGCCATGGATTATTTTGTCGATCCTGCTATCGGTCGCGGTCCATCTGTATCAGGGGTTGAGCCGTCAGGTCGTACTGGCGCAGGTGTTCTTTGCGATCGTGTTCATTGTTGTGAGCCTGACGACCGGCAATGTGGTCGCGGCCATCCTGCCTCATCTAGTCTATGACACGATCTGGGTTTTGCAGGGTTGGGCCTTGGAAGATAAAGGGTCAACAGGGTAGGCGAAGTTTTCGGAGTGGGATATGGGTAAAAAAGACGGGGGAGTTATGAAATACGATCCACAAAAACACAACAGTCGTTTATTTCGGTTGAGGCGGTTTGATTATTCCCAACCGGGATGTTATTTTGTCACCCATGTGATCATGCCAAATCATGTGCATGGGATCCTCGAAATCATGGCAGAGGCTGGTAGGGGCGAGGTCATCTCGCCCATTCATGAGCTCATCTCGCCCTGTTGGGGGCCAAATTCCCAATATCCAATTTGCCTCTTGACACTAGAACACATGTTCTATATAATGATGGTCACATTCAACCCTCACCTGAAATGGTGGATCTCCCCTGGAAAGGAAGAGTAGACAATGCCATTTTATTTCATACCCAATACCCCGGAATGGCTTCAGGCCATGGCGGCCTATGACCCGGTCAAGGCGGAGATCGCAAAGGATGTGATCGCCACCACGGGACGCATGGACGTCTGCTCGATCTGTGGGGACGAACCGGCAGACGATTATCAGATCATTGACCGATATATGCCAAGTAATGCCGTGGCGACCCTCCGTCTGTGCGATGACTGCCTTCGATTCAAAGTGACCATCGATAACGCAACTTTTATACCCTATAGGCACGTGTCTGAGGGACGCCATCAGCCTCACTCAGTAGCCTTTTGAGAGAGATGGGCCGCCTCCCGATAAATCAAAACCCGGAAGTCTTATCTGACTTCCGGGTTTTTTGTTAATTGGCGATCGCTCAAAATCTTATTTTTTCCACAAGTCTTTTCGAAAGCTGAGTTTATGGGTGGGGCGGCCCGAACGCCAGGCATACCATCCAAGTCCACCACCGCCCAGCAGGAGCAGAATACCAAAGATCCCCAGCACGGTGGAGGTTGCATTGCCGCCCTCGTTGGATGGGTTCTCGGGCTCGCTGACGGTCGTCTCCGTGGATTGCGCGCCGAAATCCACGAAGGCGCGGTCGCCGGCTTTCACTTCGAGATTATAAGCCGGGTCCATGGTGGGGTTATATTGATCGGGGATGGCCACGCTGATGTTATAGGTCCCCTCGGGTACATTGCTGAAACAGATGCCTTGGTAGAGTTCCGGGTCGGAAACGATGATCGTATCCAGCGCGGCGGAGTATTTGCCGCTGATCTCGGTCACGCTGACGGCGCCGCCTTCGATGGCGGGCTCGATCTCCTGCCGGAGCGAGTCGCCGTTCTGGTCATTGAAGAGCAGCACACAGATCTCGGTCGTCCCGGTAAACGGAGTGGGAGTGAGGGTAGCCGCTCCGGGTGTGGGCGTGGGCCCACCAGGGGTTTCGGTGGCGCCAGCAGGTCCGACGACACCGATCAGCAGCTCCTGTCCTTCGATCAGTGTACAGTTCTCGTCCAGTTTGCTATTCAACTGGCGCAATATTTCCATAGTGATCCCGTTAATTAGATACACTTTGGTACATGTGTCGCCGGCCTGGACGATGTATATGATCTGACCATTTGGTTGTGCGGTGGGAGTGAAATAGGTTTGGATGGACGGGGCAGCGTCCGCAGGGAGCCACAGCCCGAATACGATCAGAGTTATTAAGGAAAGAAGGACGCTAAAACGTTTGAAATTCATCGGGCGGGATTATACTGCTTTTTCTATAAATCTCAGGTTTCTAAAAATTGTAGCGCAGTACGCTGTACTGCTTTTTCAAATAATATCTGATTTCCATAAATCTTAGCGCAGCACCTTGTATCATTCAGAGGCAATGTAGGGGCGCAGCACGTGTGCCCCCAAGGGCGGCTGCGCCCCTACATTGCAGATCGTCTCATTTCAATCCCAATACTTCGTACACTTCGATCGGCTGGGTTTTGCCTTTCGCCACCACAGGAGCGAATGGCTTGGCATCCACAGTTTTCTTAACCCGGTCGTAGGCGTCCTTGCTGATCAGGATCTGATTTTTGGCGGAGTTTTCCTGGATGCGCTTGGCCATATTAACACTGTCGCTGATGGCGGTGTATTCGAGTCGTTTTTGTGTGCCGATCCAGCCAATCAGAGCCTCGCCATAATGAATACCGACGCCGAAAGCCAGCTGGTCGCGCTCGGGCAGGCTCTTGTGCAGCGCCAGGATCGAATCGCGGATGGCGAGGGCGGCGCGCACTGCCCGCAGCGTATGATCGGGCTGTGGCAGGGGGGCGTTAAACCAGGCCATGACCGCGTCGCCGAGGAACTTATCCACGGTGCCTTCTTCATTCAGTACCGCTTCGGCTGCGGCTGCCAGATAACCGTTCAGGACGGAGACCAGTTTTTCCGGCGATTGCTTTTCGCTATAGGGCGTAAAGCCGCGAATATCCGCAAACAGGATCGTCAAGTCCACCCGCTTGCCGCCCACCTGCAGGGTATCCGGGTTGATCTGATCCAGCACGGCCGGCGACACCATGCGTTCCAGCAAACGGCGCTGCGCTTCAAGCTTCTTGCGTTCGGTCATATCATCCAGTACGATAGCCACGCCTTGCGTAGCCTGGAAAGAATCCTTAAGCGGGGAAAGATTAAAGCGCCAATCTAAATTGCCGCGCACCGGATGGACGTGGCTGATCTCCAGGCCGATCACCGGCTTGTTGGTTTGCAGGATCTCGAGCAGGCGCGGCCGGATCTCTTCAGCAACGCTCGGCAGGATCTCGTCGATACTCCGGCCGATGATGTCCGCTGCGGCCTGCCCGAGGATGGTCTCCGCCGCGCGATTGACGAGCGTGATCTGATCCTTGATGTCCGACGTGATCACCCCGCTGGCGATGGACGCAAAGATATCGTCCATCAGACTCTTCAGCTCGATCACCTCTGCCAGGGTCTGGCGCAATGAAGAGAACAGGCGCGCGTTATCGATCGCCACCGCGGCCTGGTTGGCGAATGCCACCAGCAGGTCACTCTCGACCTCTGAAAAGATGCCGGTACGGATGCGGTTGTCGGTATAGATGACGCCGATCAGGTCATTCTTGACTTTGAGCGGGACGCACAAGATCGAGCGCAGGTTGAATGCCACAATGCTTTCCTGCCCCACGAAGCGCTGATCTTCCTGCGCGTTCGTAGTGATGACCGGTTCTCCGGAATTGATCACGCGTTGGACGATCGTGCTGCTGATGGTCAGCTCGGAGGGATTGATCGATTCCTGTCCCCAGTTGCGGGCCATGCGCGTGACCATCACGCCGTTATCATCACGCAGCATCAAGAATCCGCGTTCGGCGCGCGTCAACTCGACGATGTTGTCCATCACGATCCGCAGCACCTCATCCAGCTCGAGCGATGAGTTCACCACCTGACCGATCTGGGCCAGCGCAGCCATGGTCTTCTGCTCACCCTGGGAGGATTCGAGTTTCTCTCCGATTTGAGCGAGAGTGGTTTCCAGGGAGGTCAGGTCCTTGAGCAGCCCCGCGTCCGGCTTCTGTTTACCCTTTTCCAGTTCGGCGCGGATTTTGCCGGCCTGCGCGCTCAATGTGCGCACTTGTGTGGGCATCGGGATCGGTTGCGACTTTGATTTTTCAGTGTTCATAAGTTTCTGTCCTGATAGGTTGGAGCTCCAGTGAAGAATGCCAGGATTGCCTGCAAGCGAGCCCGGACCGTTTTTGTGAGCAGGTTGAAGGCTGCCTGGCGGGCCCGCACGGGGTCGCCGGGTCGACGAGTAAATAATGAAGACTGATGCTCGGCCAGGAGAGAATCGATGGCAACGCTGGCCGAAGGTAGCAAGATTTCCAAATTACGCGCTCGTTCGATCGGGGTGAAATGTTTCGGTTGTGGTTTGCCGAGCCATTGCAGGCTTAGATTAACAGCCTGGAATGAGCGCTCAATGGAGCTCATTTTATTCCAGCCGGCCCAGCGCCGTATCCAGGCCGGAGCCGGGGTAATCGTTCGGCTGTAGGAATCCACCAGAAAATCCGGCAGACGTCCCAGCCAACCGGTACGAAGGTTAAGAAAGTATAGCCCAGCTGCCAACAATATCAAGGAAATCATCCAGACGAAACGGCCCAGAGTTGTTTGGGCGAAGCCCACAGGTTGCAGATTGCCGCTTTCATCCACGCGTCCTTCGCGCAACACATCGCCGCCGGCTTCACCCAGACCCAGTCCGAGTTGAGGATTCGATGGGTTACTGTCTGACGCTGTGTTGGCGGAACCCAATGGACGACGAAGAGCAGCCTGGTTGCCGGTGGGTTCGAATTCCACCCAGCCGATGCCGGGGAAGTAGACCTCCGGCCAGGCGTGCGCATCCACTTTTCGAACAGTATATGTTCCATCCGGATTCGCATCGCCCTGCGCGAAACCAACCGACATGCGCGCAGGGATGCCAAGCGAGCGCAGCAGCATGATTTCCGCACTGGCATAGTAAACGCAAAATCCTTTTTTCGTATCGAACAACACCCACAGCAGTGGGTCACGATCTTGAGGCGCCGGTTCGAGTGAGGTGGAGTATTCGATCTCTCTTCTTAAATAAAAAGTGATCGCCTGGGCTTTATCATAGGCCGTCAGCTGATCAGTCGTAAGCTCTTCAGCCAGCGCCTGCACTTCCGGCAAAATATTTTCCGGGACTTCCAGATAACGCAGGCTGACCCATTCGGGATAATCCGTCCCGGCTGCGCGTAAATCCTCAATGGTCGGATTGGCGATCAACGCGCGGACCTGGTACCTGTCCCCGCCCGAGAGGATTGGGTCCGCCTCCCAGGCCGCGAGGTCCTGGCCCTGCTCGGGCGTGAGGATCGTCAAAACGCTGCCGGGTCGATTGATCCAGATCGGCTCTGCCGGCGCATAAAGTAATCCCTGATTCGACACCCGCAAGGTCAACGTGAAGCGCACCTCCTCCCTTTCGAATGCTGATACGGGAAGTGTGAGTTCGTCCGCGTTGGGTTGAAATTCGCTTGTCAGCGCGGAGACCATCGACCAGTTGCCATTGGCATAGAAGTTGTACACATGACCGCGCCAGTAATAACGCTGCGGGACGTTCTTCCCCGCATCGTCCGCGCGGACGGTGAAGACCGGTGTATCTCCCAGCGGCGCATTGCGACTCAACGACATGCTGGGCCCATAAAAATCGCCACCACTGCCGCTACCGTACGGAGACTCGAGGGCGCTGACCGCGTTGGAGAATCGTTCCTGCAGCGGCCGCGTAAATCTGTTCCAGGATTGCGCGGCAGACTGAATGTTGGAAAAAGAGGTCGGCAAAGACCAGGCTGCCAAGACCGCCAGCGCGGAAATGGTGAGCAGGCTGTTCATGAGATCCCGCCGGGCTTCGAAGGTTACGAAGACCCGTTGTTGATCCCACATGGCGCTGTTCTGTGTCAGGTACATCCGTCCAAGCAACACTAAACCCAGAAAAACGAAAACGCCGAATGCCCAGATCCGCACCGGGACGAAATAATCGAAAGCCTGGATCAACAGCATCATGATTCCAGCCGGCAGGACTACAGCCAGGTAATCACGCC
Organism: uncultured Anaerolineaceae bacterium; assembly: GCA_964447845.1. Lineage (GTDB taxonomy): Bacteria > Chloroflexota > Anaerolineae > Anaerolineales > Villigracilaceae > DASXQN01. The sequence continues at coordinate 3,937 of CAYUUJ010000028.1, read as the reverse complement.
GGCGGGCAAAATAATAACCGGCTGTAAGCCCCATGATCCAGAAACCAAACGCTGAAAATGCCACAAATAGGAGCGGATCATCCACGGGCTTGCGGGTGAAGAACTGGCCCAACGAAAACCAGATCCGCCCACTGACGCTGGCAACCTTTTCGCCGAAGAGCAGGTCGGGTTCGACGATGCCGGTCAGTTGCCAGGGGATCAGCACGCTCGAATAGGCCAGTCCCAGCCAGTAGATCACCCGGCGGGAGAAATTACTCTGACCCAGAGCCAGGCCGAGCACCGATCCGAAGGCAGCCAGCGTTTGTGAAAAGAAGAGAAAGGACGTCCAGTCCGTCATCACGAACCGGGTTGCAGCCACCTGGATCAGCAGTACGACCAGAAAGGCAGAGGGCCAGTCCCAACTGGGCCGGAATTCAACGCTGTCGGAAGGCCTTTGCATGCTTCGAGTGTACATTGAACGCTAGAGGCCGTCAATTCTGACGGTTTAACCGGCTGTTTATTTGGGTTCACGAATGTTGGAGGAGGAGGGTTTCCGGCAAATTATGCCTGAGTTAATATATCGTTTCAATTTTGTTGAGGTTCTTGGGGGCAAAGTCTCCTCTGTTATAATCCGGCCTACCTTGGGTAAATTTCGTATGTCGGATTAAGGATGACTTTAGAACGCGGCATCCTCTTACATAAACGCTATCGTGTTGTTGAGATCCTCGGCCAGGGGGGCATGGGATCCGTGTACCGCGCTGTCGATGAAAATCTCGGCGTGGACGTGGCCCTCAAAGAGAACCTGTTTACTACAGACGAATATGCCCGCCAGTTCCGCCTCGAGGCGGTGATCCTGGCGAACCTGCGCCACCCCAACCTGCCGCGTGTTTCAGACCATTTCGTGGTGGGCGATCAGGGACAATACCTGGTGATGGATTTTATCGAGGGGGAAGACCTGCGGCAGCGTATGGAACGCGTGGGCATGATCTCAGAAGATGATGCCATCCAGATCGGCGCAGCCATGTGTGATGCGCTTACATATCTGCACTCACGCAAACCGTCCATCCTGCATCGTGATATCAAGCCGGGCAATGTCAAGATCACACCCGACGGCCACATCTTTTTGGTGGATTTCGGTCTGGCAAAAGTAGTACAGGGCGGCCAGGTCACTACTACCGGCGCGCGCGCCATGACACCCGGCTATTCCCCGCCCGAACAATATGGCACCGCGCGCACCGATCCCCGTACAGATATCTATTCGCTGGGCGCCACGTTATATGCCGCCATGTGCGGCATCATTCCGGAGGATGGCCTGGCGCGCGCCATGGAAAACGCCCAGCTGACGCCGCTGCGCAAACGCAACCCGAAAACTTCACGGCGTGTATCCGTGGCCATTGAAAAAGCAATGGCCGTGGATCCGGGAGACCGTTACCAAACTGCCGAAGAATTTCGAAAAGCATTGCTGAGCGCCAAGTCCCGGACCCAGCAGTTGGCGGGTAATTACACAGTCCCGCCGCCACCGATGGACATTAAGCCAGAGAAAAATCTGAGTGAATCAGAGACTGCTGGCGAACAACGGCCGGCAGCCAGCCCGAAAAAGAACGGTCTGATGATGGATGAAGACGAGAAGCCATTCGTCAGTCCCGGAAAACGCAAGAAAGAAGAACGGAAACGACGCCAGCGCAATCTGACCTTTTTCCTTTTCATTTTACTGCTGGGTATAGCCGGCACGGTTTACTTTTCTCCCGGCTTCCTGTCGCCGCAAGTAAGAGCCGTACTTGCACCCTTCCTGTTTGCCGGCTTTCCGTTCAGCCCCACTCCACAACCAACGGCAACCATCCTTCAAAATACTCCAGCCGCCACGGATACCGTATCGTCTGCGACCCCGGACCCGCTTCACACCGCGACCATCATCCCGGTACTCCCTTCAGCAACGCTTTTACCAACCGCAACCGTGGATGTAAACGCCACGCCTTCAGGTGGTGGTTATGGACAGATTGCATTTTCCTCCCTGCGGACCGGGATCGCACAGATCTATCTCAGCGATCTGCAGGGCAATATCATCCGGCCCATCACGAATATGCCGGCAGGCGCCTGCCAACCTTCCTGGTCTCCGGATGGTGAGAAGTTGGTCTTCGTTTCACCATGCACGGAAAATCTCCAAATCGGTGTGCCGGCGCCTAATAACACCAGTCTCTACATTATCAATGCAGACGGCACCGAATTAACCCAGCTCACAACCGTCCCGGGTGGGGACCTCGAGCCGGCCTGGTCACCGGACGGAACCCGGATCGCCTTCACTTCCCAGCGAGATGGGAATATGCAAGTGTATGTGCTTAATATGGCGGATCAGGCTGTTACACGGCTCTCCTTCCCGGAAAATTTTGGCTCGGATTCAGACGCAGAAGCTCGTCAGCCCATGTGGTCGCTTTTCAGCAATCAGATCGTACTTACGGTCAGGCGCTTGACGGCCTGGCAGGTGTGGGTGATGACTGATACCGGGCAGACGCCGCAGCAGCTTGTACGAAGCGGCCAGGCATTTTGGGATTATTTGCCGGCCTGGTCGGCGGATGGAAAGGTGATCCTTTTCTCCGAGCGTCGCGCAGGGGAGTTCTCCCAACCCTGGCCGATGAGCATTCAATATGAAGACAGGGATTCGATCGCAGCCACTGAATTGGATCTCGGTCCTCTGCCTATCGAAAATATCCGCTTCTCTCCGGATGGCTTCTGGATGGTGTATGAAGGCCAGGACGAACCGGAAAACACCGATATCTTTTATATGACGGTTACCGGCGGTGTGCGCACGCGCTTGACCTCGGACCCCAGTCCGGATTTCGACCCGGCCTGGCGGCCAATCGCCCCAAATCCGTAATCATCAACCTCCCGTAAAACAGTGCGGGAGGTTTTCTTACACTTCTCTTATTGACGTCCCTCTTTTGCGCATGATATGATTATCTACGTATGAATAGCACTCTCGAACCGAGAGTGCTAATCTTGAAGGTCCCGATGGTCGAACTTAACGAACGAGAGAACACACTCCTGCTTCTTATCATCCGTGATTACATAGAAACTGCCCAGCCGGTTGGCTCGGTGCGGCTGGTGGAACATTATCACCTCGATTTTTCATCGGCCACCATCCGGAATGAGATGGCCGCGCTGACCGAGATGGGTTATCTACGGCAGCCGCATACCTCCGCCGGGCGAGTCCCCACTGAAGAGGGGTATCGCTATTTCGTCGGCCAGATGATGTATCACCAGGCCGAGCTGCCGCAAACCATCCAACGCACCATTTCGCATCAGTTCTATCAAGCCCGGCCGGATGTGGAGCAGTGGATGACGCTGGCTGCCTCCGTGCTGGCGCATCAGTCCCAGGGAGTCTCGGTCGTAACTGCACCGCACGCCGATCAGGCGCGCTTCAAGCACGTTGAATTGATCTCCACTCAGGGACGTCAGATCCTGATGGTGGTGGTGTTGGGCGGCGGTGAGGTCTCACAACAGATCCTGACGCTGGCCGAGCCCGTCTCCCAGGAACAGCTCACTCAGACGGCTGTTCGGATCAACAAGCTGTTGGCCGGCCTGGACGCGGAAGGCGGCGCGGCTCTACCGACCCGCCCGGACGCGCTCGATCAGGACATCCTGACCTTGATCCTGGCGGACATGCGCCGCGTCGGCGCCAGCGGCTCGGGTCAGATCTATACAGACGGTCAGACCAACTTGCTGGCCGAGCCCGAGTTCGCTGAATCAGATGAAGCCCGCCGCGCCTTGAAGGTCTTCGAAGAACGCTCCACACTGCAGAACCTGCTGGCTCGCACCACATTTGACAGCAACGTCGGCGGACTGCAGGTGCTGATCGGCGGAGAAGGCGGCTGGGACGAGTTGCGCCAGTGCTCGATGGTGCTGGCACGCTACGGCGTCCCCGGACTCGCCACCGGCACCCTCGGTGTGTTGGGGCCCATGC
>CAYUUJ010000027.1:0-10801 GCA_964447845.1 uncultured Anaerolineaceae bacterium | reverse complement strand
ACGCTGGGTCTCAGTGCTTTGATCGATCTTCTCAGGGAAAATTAAATAAATTCATGGCGGGCAGGGCGCGGTTCTCGTAATCGAACAGCGCTTGATTTTCCCAGGCGTTCCCCGAGTTGACGCGGGCCGGGTCCCAGCCATTGCCGGGGACGGCCGTCCAGGTGGCATCCCAATAAAAGATCCCGAGACCGTGTCCGTTTGGTACGGCGCGGACGATGGTCATGATGTCCGCCATCATTTTCAATTGCCCCTCAGGCGTTGCGGGGTATCCGCGTGTGGTCTGGAAACGAATAATGTTCTGTAAACTGTCGTTTTCATCTGCGGTAAACGGGTAGGCTGACTCCACCACGATAATGTCCTTATCGTACCGCAGCGCGATGTCGTTCAAGTTATTTTGCAGGTCAGCCAACGTGCCATGCCAATAAGGATAATATGAAATGCCGATCAAATCGAACGGGACATCCCGTTCGATCGCATTGTCGAACCACCAGCGTGCGAGTTCATTATCTCCACCTTCGGCAATGTGCAGCATCACCAATGTGGAGGGAGAACAATCTTTGACGGCGCGATGGCCTTCCTTGAGCAGTGCGGCAAGATTATCCCACTCGCTGCTTTTGCCCTCCGGCCACAGCATCCCGGCATTGATCTCGTTTCCGATCTGTACCATTGCCGGCGGCGTGCCTTGCGCTTTCAAGCTGGAACATACATCGTAGGTGTGATCATAAACGGCCTGCTTTAGTTGATCGAGATCGAGATTTTCCCAGGCAGAAGGCTTGTTTTGTTTACCCGGGTCGGCCCAGCTATCGGAATAATGAAAATCCACAAGCAGTTCAATGTTGCCCTTTTTCAGGCGTTTTGCCATCTCGAGTAGTTGTTTTTTCTGATGATAAGCATCGGGTGAATCCACCCAGACGCGGATGCGCGCGTAGTTCATACCATGGTCGTTCAGGATTTTGAGGGCGTCGGCCGTTGTTCCGTCTTCATATGCATAAACGCCGCCCATATCCTCTGATTTTTTCAGGCTGGAAATATCTGCGCCCATGATGGAGAGGGCGGCACGCCCGGGCACGAGCTCCACGTCGTCGAAGCTGACCCATTCGCCCGCTTCGGCATCCGAATACAAACTCAGTGTGCATTGATGGTTGGTAACCTTTGTCGAGACCACAATTTGCAGCCATCTATCCGCGCGCACGATGGGGACCGATGCGCGGGCTTCCTCCGAGCCACAGTCTTTCAAAGCAATGTATGCTTGCCTCTGTTCACCGCTCGACCGCACCCAGGCTTTTAACGTATACCAGCCATTCTGTATATCCTTCAAGGTTTGAGTGGTCTCCATCTGGACATTTGAACCCGGATGGGTCAAACGCATCACTCCGGAACGCGCATCTCCCTCCGCGATCCCGGACGTAGTCCAACCCGTCAAGGCCTGCCCGCTTTCATCCGGCTCAAAGCCCGGGTTGACGATCACAGGTGAGACCCGGGGCATCTTGTTTTTCTGGTTCACAAAAACTCCAACCGAAATTGTTATTAGCACAACGAGAGCGATCAAAAGATTTCGCTTTACCATGATCCGCTTCACTTTGAAAAAATGTATGTCAATCGGATTTCTTGATCTGGACAACGGCAACCCCAGCCGGCTCAAGTGTAATCAAGCCGTTGACCTGAGAGTCCGTGAGCAGGTCTCGGCCGGATATGTCAAGCGGGATTTCCACTGTGCCTCCCGAATGATTCAGCACGAAAAGCCAGGCGGCATTTCCATTTACACGTTGCAGTAGTTCAACGCCGGCAGGCGTGTTTGCAGCAAATGCTTTTATGCCGGCGGTTTTGCAAATGTGTTCCGCCAGCCAATCCATCCCTTGTGAGTCTAACGCGGTCCCAACATAGAAAGCCGTACCTTTCCCAAAGGCATTGCGCGTAACGGCTGGTCCACCGGCATAGTAATCCTGTTCAAATTCGGCCATCGGCTGGGCGGTTTTCAGGTGGATGACGTCGCTCCAGAGCGTGCAATCGAATTGTTTCCCATCGGTGGTGCATATCGAATTGCCCTGGGATTCGGTGTATGGTGCAACCTCTTCCACTACCAGTCCGAGCACCTCCCGGAACGGGGCAGGATAACCTCCCATGCGAATCTGCTCGTTCTCATCGACGATCCCGCTGAAAAACGACATGACCAGTTGTCCGCCATTTTCAACATATTGATTTAGGTTCTGCACCGCAGCATCTTTCACAAGGTAGAGATTGGGAGCGACCACCAGCCGGTACCGTGAAAGGTCCGATTCGGGATGAGCGAAATCCACCGTGATGTTGCGCTTGAAGAACGGGGAATAATAGGCCATCATTTGGTTCATGAGACGCAAATCATTCGATGGCTTACCTTCGATTTCCAAAGCCCACCAACTCTCCCAATCCAACAAAAAAGCGACTTCCGAGTTAACCCGGCTTGATAGGATGGGATCAAGCCGGGGTAGTTCTTCACCCAATGCCCTGACCTCACGCCACACGCGCGAATCGGTCCCTGCATGAGGAAGCATGCTGCTGTGATGTTTTTCGGAGCCTGCCTTTGAGGCGCGCCACTGAAAAAACATGACACCGTCCGCGCCGCGCGCAATCGCCTGATAACTGCATAAGCGCATCGTGCCGGGACGTTTGGTCGCGTTGCGCTGCCGCCAGTTGACGTGTGTTGGAGCTTGCTCCATTAATATCCACGGACGACTCTCGCCGAGCGAGCGCATTAGATCGCAAACCATCCCGGCGTGCACCATCCAGGCCGGGTTGGATGTATCCGGATAGTTGTCGTTCGCAACCAGATCCTCGTGGGCGGCAAAATTCCAATAATCCACCGGCTTGTGAAAGCCCATGAAGTTGGTCGTGATCGGTATGCCGGGAGATAATTCGCGCAGGATCGTCTTCTGCTGGTCGAAGCAGGCAATCCAGGAGTCGGAGTTGAATCGAGCCCAATCCAATTGCTGTGCAGGGTTCACGAAGGTGGGGGCTTTGCGAGGTGGGTGGATCTCGTGCCAGTCACTGTAGTGTTGACCCCAAAAGGATGTACCCCAGGCTTTGTTCAGCTCATCCAGGGAGCTAAAGCGTTTTTTCAACCATTCACGAAATGCGGCGATGGAGGCATCACAAAAACATTCAGTGACGTGACAGGCATACTCGTTGTCCACGTGCCACATGGCCAGCGCGGGATGACCGGCATAACGTTCTGCCAGTTTTGTGACCAGGTTTGCAACCTGCTCGTGATAAGCCAGGCTGTGGGGACAGTAATGACGGCGCGAACCGTGCCACAAAGTGGTCCCATCTGCCGTTACCGGCAGAATCTCCGGGTGTAAATAGACCAGCCAGGCAGGCGGCGCCGCTGTCGGCGTAGCCAGGTTGACCTTCACGCCATGCTCGTGAAGCAGATCCATCAAGTGGTCGAGCCATTCAAAATCATATTTATCGGGACGGGGCTGCAGTTTCGGCCACGAAAAGATCCCCAATGAAACCATGTTTACTCCCGCCTCTTTCATAAGGCGTGCGTCTTCCAGCCAGGTTTCTTCAGGCCACTGGTCTGGATTGTAGTCTCCACCGTAGATCAGGTGAGGGATGTGTGCGGCCAATGATGAAAATTGTGATGCCATAAGAGGTTCAACTTACTCCTTTACCGAGCCTGCGGTAAGACCGCTTATTACGAAGCTTTGAAGGGGAATATAAAGCAGGAGAATGGGAATGGCGGCGATCACTGCTCCAGCCGTGATAACACCGAAGTCCTGGTCGAAGCGATCAGACCGAAACAGCATCAATCCGACCATGACGGTCAACTGATCGGCGCTTTTCAAAAGTACGCGTGCGATCACAAAATCGCCATAGGACCCGATGAAAGCCAGAACGCCAACGGTAATTACAATTGGAATGATCATGGGGAAAATTATGTAACGGAATGTCTGGAAGTGGGTCGCGCCTTCAACCATGGCGGATTCGTCCAGCTCCTTCGGGATGGCATCAATATAGGATTTCACCAGTAATGCGTTGATCCCCATCGCACCGGCGGTGTAGATCAGGATCAAGCCGCCGTGGGTATCCAGACCGAGCCAGGGGATATAGAGTCCAAATTGCTGCATCATGGCGAAAAGCGCCACAATTGCCAGCAGCGAGGGGAAAATATTAAGGACCAGGATGACGACCATTAAATTCCTGCGCCCTTCGAATCGAAAGCGTGACAGGGCGTACCCTGTGAGGCAGGTGATCGCCATGGTCAACAGGGAGGTAATGCCGGCGATCTTAAGTGAATTAACCAACCATTTTTGGTAAGGAAAAAAATCGTTGTTCAGTAACTGAACATAATTGGAAATCCCCGGATCCTTGGGCCACAGGGTGCCTCCAACCAGGGATTTTGCAGGATTGAGGGAGGCTGAGATCACCCACAAGGCCGGTAGTACCGCAAACAGGATCATCACCAGGGCGATCGCGTAGCGAACGCTCATGCTGACTGCGCGTTGTACTCTTCTTGTCCTCCATACGGAGGTCCTTGCAGATTGTGAAGTAGACATAATCTAATCGACTTCCTTAAAAATGTTTGTATAGCGAACTTGCACGAAAACGACAAGGCTGATCAACAGGAACAGGACAACGCTTATGGCTGCTGCAAGGCCATAGTTAACCACATTGGATGACGCAAATGCCAGGCGATACACAAACGAGATCAGAATGTCAGTCTGCCCGATCGGAACGGCAGTGCCGGCCATGGCGGGCAGGCCGAAGTTGAAAATGTATATCACATTGAAATTATTGAAATTGAAAGTAAGGGAGGCGATCAGCAAGGGAGTCAGGATTTGAAGCAATAAGGGCAGGGTAATGTAATAAAATTTCTGCCAGGGCCCCGCGCCATCCACGACGGCCGCTGAATAGATCTCCTCGGGTATGGCACGCAGGGCACCGGCGGTGATCACGTAAAAGTAGGGATAGGACAACCACACATTTACCATGACCAGGGCAAATCGTGTCCAGAATACGTTCTGGAACCAGGCGGGAGACGATCCAAACAAAGTTTCCAGGACTGGAGCCACGAAGCCCAGGTCAGGATGCAGCATGCTGCGCCAGATCAAGATCGAGATCAAAACCGGTATCGGCCATGGAATAATTAACAAGGCGCGAATGATTCGCCGGCCGGGCAGATCATCAAACATGATGGTTGCGATCAGGCCGAGCGCAAAACTAAAGAAAACTGACAGAAAGGTAAAGGCGATATTCCAGACCAAAATCCTGCCGAGCGGTTCACGGAAGCCTGTATTTCCGAGAAAATCAGTAAAATGCCGCGGGCCGATAAACACAATATAGCCGGGGGTCAACTGTTCTCCGGATTCGGACATGAATGTTCCCTCGATCGGCCTGTACAGCGTACCGGTTTGTTGATTTACGATCACATCCCGGCTGGCATCATATCGATAAAGCGGTGCTGATGCAACAGCTTCGCCCACCGAACGAATGCGCACCGTTTGCGGCGGAGTCCCGAACTCGATCGCGCTCAATTCATTAATTATCGGAATTGTGGCCCTGCGGTCCAACCGTTCATATCCCTCCAGTTGGAGTGGAAAGCCGTTTTCATCAAGCTCTCCGACGCCGCCTTCACCGGGTGGTAGAGCCTGGAGAGGTTCGCCGGGCTTGGCGAACAAGCCGGTCCCTTCTTTGGGAATCAGCCATAATGCATATCCACCAGATGGATCTTGATACGCGGTCCATTTATAGGTTTCACCATTTTCAGGCAGAAATTGCAGGGCTTCCAGTCGGTCGATCGCCTGCGCCTTCGACATTAAATGACCGCTCCCCATGTTGGTCGTGCTTATATAAATAGTATAGGCGATGGGATAAATGGTAAACAGAAGGGCCAGGGCAATTCCAAATCCCAGCCATTGAAAAGGTGTGAAATAAGGCCTCAGATAGACCAGGACCACAAAGACTGTGATCGCACTGAGGACCGAGGCCAGCGGATTTAGGCCATCACGCCAAAGCTTTGAAATGAGGGAGAGGATAAAAACAAGAAAAAGTAATACGCCCAGCAGGCGCACGACGTAGTCAAAGGTGAAAAACGTTCTGTTTTTCATCGGATGGTAGAGTCGGAGGTGAGAGCCATTCGGGATCGATTTGTGTCCGGACTTAATAATAAGCTGATCAGAGCATTCCTGGACCGGTCTCTTAACAACGGGTGACAGTCACTTTCAACTCAGGGTTCCTGTGACTGTCACCCGATTGTTCAGATGGAGCTATACCGAATCGAACTTGCTGATGCCGCTTATGGGTTGGCCTGAGCCAGGATTTGGTCGACAGCGGCCTGGAGGGCATCTGCCGGAGAAAGTTCGCCACTTAAAGTCAGAGCGCCGGCGTTTAGCCAGGCATCCCAGACAAATCCCATGGCGGGGATGGATGGCATTGGTACTGCATTCACACCCGCGGCGTTAAAGCCTGCAGTATCGGGATCGCTCGCGCTTTCGAAGATGGACTTCCAGGCTGAGGGGCGGGGTTCGGCGTCAAAGATTGCCTGATAATTCTCCTCTGTCGCCAGGAATTCGACAGCGAAAGTTTGGGCGAGAACGACATTAGGTCTATTGGCATTAATCACTATGCCCTGGACACCCAGGAAGGGGTAGCCCGGTTCGCCGCCGGCTTCAGCAGCCGGGAAGGCTGAGATTGCATAGTTCACACCTGCCGTTTGGAAGCGGTTGATCGCCCAAGGACCGGTCATAATGAACGGGGAGCGGCCGGTTTCAAAGAGCACGTGCGAGGCTTCCCAGTCGATATTCGGGGACACGACGCCGGCATCGACAAGGCTGTTGACCCATGTCAAACCCGCCACCATGCCTTCATTGTTCATTCCGATGTCATCCACGGTGAAACTGCCGCTGGCATCGCGGCCGAAAATGTAGCCGCCGAAGGAGGTGTAGACGGGGTAAGTATTGTAGGTCAAATCGGGAAACCCGATCGCAGTATCGGCCTGACCGCTCTCGACCAATTCGGTGCCGATCTCGCCAACTTCAGCCCAGGTCGCAGGAGCTTCCGGCACCAGGTCGGTATTTCGGAAGAAGCCGATATTCTCGACCGCCAGTGGCAACCCGTACAGTTCACCGTTGTAGGTGAAGCCATCGATCGCGTTTTGCAGGTAACTGCCGGCTTTGTCCCCCAGATCGATCGGAGCTGCTGCTCCATTTTCGACCATCGGACCGAGGTTGTCATGCGGAATGATGACCATGTCGGGACCTTCACCGGAAGAAGCGCCCAGCGTCATCGCATTGCGGATTTCGGTTAGATCCACAACTTCAACGCTCAGACTGACGCCATATTCTTCCTCGAATTTCTGACCTAATTCCTGAAGGACCTGGAGGCGACCATCGTCATAGACCCAGAGCGTAAGGTTGGCAGATGGCTTGCCCGCCGCTTCCGTGGCGACAGGCTCGGCGGCTACGGGGGCTTCCGTCTGAACGGACGCCGGCGAAGCGGTTCCGCCACCGCATGCGGATAGCAATAACCCGATCACGGTGAGGAAAGAAAATAGTGTTACCAACTTTTTCATGGCGTTTCTTCTCCTTTTGAACTCGTTGAATGATTGTGATGAAAATCATCACTCTGACAGGCAATGGGCGGGGTCCTCCCAATACCCATTTTTTAATTATAGAGAACCGCCTCTCAAAAGACTTGTCTAAAAACTGGGATTTTTTGTCGCTAAACCGGATTAGATAAATCTGGATGGGCTGACTGTCGCCAATGCGATTTGGAATCCGTCGTATGTAAGTGGGTGGATGAGACAGTAATCTGCGCCCAGTTCCCTAGCCCTGGTTTCGTCAGCGGCTGATGAACAAACCAGCAGTGGGATATCCAGATTTACGGCTTCTTCCACGAGGATCTGGGCAGATTCGAGTTGTTCCGGGGATAGGAAGATAATAACGGCCGGGCTCAAGGCTTGAATTTCTCTCGCCGACGGGTTCTTGGAATGAGTGGATACGGTATGCCTGCCAAGTTCCCCAAACCTATTGAGAAGATAGCTCAGCATGGTATCCTGACCGATCAACAAAATAGTAGCCGGCTCACGTGGTTTCAAGGATTTTTCTCCTGCGTGTAAGTAGGCTGTGACCAGGCAACGCTGTCATTGGAGATCGTCACGCCCTGGCTACAACGGATACAGTGAAATTATATGAATTTCATGCAGGGAAATCTTGTAAGGGAACAGGAAGTTTTTGTAATATCCCGAAGATTTAGGGGATCAAAGCCAAATAAAACAATCCCGCGATTTTTCAACGGGGATTGTTTTTACAATGAGGAGTTGGGAAGTTTGTGGGAGGAAAGGTCCGAACCGGAATTAACCGTGTCCGCTGCGGCGATAGCTGCGCGGAGTCACACCAATTTCACGCTGGAATGTGTGGGTAAAGTGGGCGCTATCTGAAAACCCGACGGCCATCGCCACCTGGGTGATCGCCTGGTTCGTGTTCCGCAATAGTTCGCATGCCTGCCGGATCCGATAACGGCGAATATAACTAATCGGAGTAATGCCCAATTCCTGACGAAAACAATCCGTCAAATAATCCGCGCTGATCCCAATATGATCCGCGATCTCTTCACGGTTAAGCGTTTCAGAATAGCGTGCATGGATGTAAGCCATTGCCTTGCGAACGAGCTGCTGCGTGGCTCTGCCCAGGGTGTGTTGCCTGGTAAGGGCAGCCTCAATATGCAACAGGGTTTCTTCGGCGCTAAAAAGCCCTTTTCCTAGGATGGTGGCTACACCGCGATTACAGCGCTCCAGATCCGTGTCGGATAAAATGCGGGCTGTCAGGATAATAACCGGGATATCGCGGGTTGTTTCTCTTGAGCGCAATTCATCCAGCACTGCGAAGCCGTCCATTTCCGGCATCATGAGGTCAAGCAGAATTAGATCAGGCTTATTTTGTTCAACGAAATTAAGAGCATCGCGACCATTGCGAGCCGTAACGACCTGACGACCTGCCTGTTCGATCAGGCGTCTGTGCATATCCAGGATGCCCGGATCATCGTCCACGACCAGGACCGTTTGAGGTTTGTCCGGGGAAACCTGGATGCGTTCCAATTCACTGAGCAGCAGTTCTGATTTCAGAGGCTTGTGGAGATAGTTCAACTCCAGGAGCTGACCCTGGTTGTTCCTCGGGTCCAATGAATAAGCCAGCACAGGAATGTTGGCGGTTGTGGGTTGCCTTTTAAGCATACTGGAGATCGCCCAGCCTTCGCGGATTGCGAGCTGTTCTCCGAGAATAACTGCCGATGGCATGGTTTGGATTATTTTTGACCGCCATTCACCTTGTTGGTCGATACGGCAAACCAGGATGTCAAAACCGCGGCTTTTAAGATATTCCGATACCTGAATGGTCGTGTCATTTATTTCAACCAATATCATTACCGGATTATTATTTTCGAAGGGCAGGGACAATAATTCCATCGAAGGCTTTGTCGTGAGCGAGGCAATTGGCATGCGGAATGAAAACGTTGAGCCGCTTCCCAGGCTGCCGGGTGAATGGACTTCAATACTGCCGCCATGCTGCTCGATCAATTGTTTTGAGATGGCCAGGCCCAGGCCCAATCCGCTGGATCCCGATCGTATGGCACTTTGCGACCGGTAAAATTCTGCAAAGACGATATCCTGTTCGATCTGCGAAACCCCCATCCCCGTATCACTAACTGAAATAACCACTGCCTCGTCCTGGAGACTCACCTCAAGCCGTACCTGACCAGCAGAAGTGAATTTAACGGCATTACTGATCAGGTTGAGGGTGATTTGTCGCAATCGAGTACGGTCACCTATCACCCATGGGCCATGGTCTGGCAGTTGGTCACTCCACTGCAACCCTTTCTCGTGGGCCATTTCCTCCCCAATTTTTGCCGCCATGCTCAATACCTCGGTCAGGTCCAGCGGTTCATGCAGGATGTGAAGCTGCCCGGCTTCACTGCTTGCCAGGTCGAGCACATCACCGATCAGCCGCGCCAGATGCTGTGCGCTTAAACTGATTTGTTCAATATCTTGCACCCGGAGCTGCGGCTGGCGTCCATGGTCCTGGTGTTCGCGCAGAAGCATTTCACTTAAGCCGACGATCAGGCTGAGAGGAGTCCGAAGTTCGTGACTTACCATCGAGAGGAACCGGCTTTTCAATCGATTGGCTTCCTCGGCCAACCGGCGACCATTAACAGCATCGTTATAGAGCCGGCTGATACGCAGCGCAGCGCTCAAGTTATGGACGATCGCAGCGCATAACTCCGGATTGGGAGCATTGAAGGCTGCAAATCCGGATGCCTGCCCATCTATATTCACCGGCAGAATGATTAATTGTAATGGTTCGTCAAGTGGGTAGATCCTGGGAGTGGGAAATTTTCGCGTCTCAAAGTGCCATGTGTTCTCGTTGGCAGACAATCCGGCGGTGATCAGCACCGAAGCCTGCGTTGTGAATTCTTCACCATCTCCGTCATAGAGCGCAACGAGCAAGCTTCGGATGCCCACCAGGGGGATATGGCGGGCAAGGATATCAGCGCTCTCCCGAACGTTCATTGCAGTTAGCAGTTCAGCTGTTAACATTCCGAGCTGGGACATCATGTCCATGTGCTCGAGCATGCTGCGCGTCGTGCGTCGTTGGATTTGATCGCTGATCTCGAGTTGCACCCTGTCCAAGAGGTTGGCAACCAGGGACTGGTTTGCTTGATGAGCTAACTTGGAAAGGCTATTTGTGTTGTGGTAAAGGATCGACATCCCAGCCTGCCAAATATGAGCATCCTCATCGCGCTCATCTGTCCAGGCCATTGCCTGTTTGAT
>CAYUUJ010000026.1:0-10974 GCA_964447845.1 uncultured Anaerolineaceae bacterium | reverse complement strand
CATTAAAGGGCGAAATCCGGCTCTCAAGTGCATCCGCGACAACCCGGGCAATAGCTGGTGCGCGGCCAAATCCGCTGCCACCGTCGCCAGCCGCGAGATAGAGGCCTTTCACAGAGGTTGCTCCGACCAGGAAATGGTCGTCGCCGGTCACTGCCTCATAGCGCACCCATGAGCGCAAGACTTCCAAACCGGCCAGTGACGGGAAAAGCCACAGAAGTTGGCGGATAGAATTGCATACAAACACTGGGTCGACTTCCGGAACATGATCTTGGGCGCCCTCCGCCGAGAGCCCGCCCGCTAACACCGTATTAAAGAGTATTTGTCCGCTTGGAGCTTGCTGTATCTGGGTGTAGCCCGCAGCTACGCCGCCTGCGGATTCACAGGCGGCAATCACGCAGCGAATTGCAGGATCAATGCCGACACTTGCCAAGCACTGGGCCTTGCGGGGCGTGATCGGAACGTTAAGACCGGCGGTCGCCGCAAGTCGTGGCGTCCAAGGTCCTGCCGCTAGAATAACGGCATCAGCGGCAGTCTCGCCTTCGGCCGTTACGACGCCGCAGACTTCGCCTCCGCGCGTGGCGAGACGCTGCACCGGGGTATGAACGCGCACTTCGAGGCCCATTCGTACGGCGTCCTTCAAGATAGCCCGGACTGCAAGGAAGGGCGTGACGGTCGCGGCATTGGGGGCGTAAGTCGCCGCCTCAATGGCACCCGTGAGCAAGGGCTCAAGTTTGCGGACTTCGTGTGGTTCAAGCAATTCGGAGGGCACGCCGGCCGCTGACTCGAAAGCAATCCAATCCTTGGCCACCACTCGGTCCTCGGACCGCTCAAGAAAGCGGATTTGACCGCAATTCTTATACTCCATTGTCTCACCGAGAGTCATATTCAGTTCAGCCCAAGCCTGACATGACCACTTGAGGATCTCGATTTCGCTCCGGCTGTTCATGTGTGTGCCGAGACAAGCAAGACTGGCGCCCGTTACGGCGCTCCCAACCGTATCTTTTTCGAAGAGAGTTACGGTGTGACCGCGCTGAACCAACTCGCGAGCGACCAACACCCCTACGATGCCGCCGCCAATGACAACTAGGCGAGTGCCCATGTCCGGGACCTCCAGTTTGAAGGTGCTGCCTGCCACAAGCTCTGGTCAGCGATATCAGCGGCGCGGACTTGGGGCGCTGTAAGGCCAAGGTCCCGAAGCGCCATGAGTGCCCGGTCAACATGATCCGGGTCCGGGTAACCCAAGCCGTGGATCAGTGTCGAGCCGCAGCAGGAGAGCGCACGGATGTCTCTGAGCTGCGCCCGATGCTCGTCCATTGTCATTTCGGGCCGGACTTGTTCGCAAACGGCAAGCGCACGCTCAGCATCGGTAAAAGCAATGTACCAGCCCTCAAGTACTGCATTAACTACAGCTTGGGCGATGGAGCGGTTGGCGTCGATCCACTCGCGTTTGGCGATTAAACCGTCCTTAAGGAGCGAGGCTCCGAAGGGTGCAGCGGAAAAAAGACGTAGAGCATCATGGCCGAGTGACGCCTCGACCAGATGGAGCTCGTGGTAGGTAGTCATCTGCGCACACTCGACTTGACCGGCCAGAAAAGCCTTGACCGTATTGGTCATGGGGATGCGCGTCACAGCATCCTCGGAAACACCCGCTTTCCTCAGCATCCAACGCAATTCGAGGTCTTCCTGTCCCGGCCACACTCCTATGCGGCGCCCTGCGAGGTTCGCGAGCTGCGTGATGCCAGACGACTTCCGCACAGGGTAGACGAGCGAACTCTCCTGCTGGATCGCGAGGATAAAGCAGACATCGGGAGCGATGTCAGACTTGAGCACATGGCTTGGGCTTGAAACCGCCAATTCAGCATCACCCGCTTTCAGCGCAGCTATGCCACCTTGGTCGAAACGGATAGGCTCGCAGCGGATGGCAATTCCCGCCTCGCGCCCAAGTCCCAATTGTTCAGCTACGTGGTAACCAACGAATTGCGCCTGCGGGTGCCAGAGGAGGCGGATGCGTACGTTTTGCATGGCATGTGTGGGGGCGCCCTTGGTGAAAAGAGCGCCCTACTCCTAGAGGTTTATGGACAATTGATTGATTTGTATTCCGCCGGCGCCTTGTCCCAGAAAGCGTTGGTAAAGCCCAAATTGAGGTCGATGCCATTATCAATCAGCTTGGCATCGAGGAGAACTTTCTGAACGGTCTGCCATTCCGCCAGCAGCGACTGGCCAAACTTGCCCTCAAGAGTGGGGCCTGAGCAGAACAACTCCCCCATAGCTTTGATCTGATCGATTTGGGCTTTAAGTTCGAGTTCAGAATTGTAGCGCAGTACAATTTTCGCGGCAGCCTCTGGATCGGCAAGCGCCTCCTTCCATCCGCGCAAGGTGGCATTGACGACCGCCTGAACTACCTCTGGCTTCTCCTTGATGATGGCCTCGTTTGTGAAAAGACCTGTGTTTACCATTGCAACTCCGGAGTCACTCGGGTCAAGGAACACCAAGTCTTCTTTCTTAATTCCCTGAGCGTAGACCTGCTGGAGCTCATTATATATTGTGGCTTGCATAACTTCGTAGTCGCCATGGAGCCAGCCGATGATATCAAAGCTCTGATTAACAATGCGGACATCGTTTTGGTCCACGCCGGCCGCTCTCAGCATGGCAAGGAACTCATGCTCGTCTCCGCCGAACCACAACCCGACACTATGACCCTTCATGTCCTTAACCGATTTGATGCCAGACGTCTTTCGAGCCACGTAAACGGATGCGCTACGGTGACCGAACTGGGCAATGGTGACAAGAGGCACTTCATTAGCGCGGGCCGAGATCACCTGATTGGGGTGGCCGATGCCGAAAGTGTCCGTGCCCTGGGCTACCGTGACAGCAGCCTTGAGGTCAGGTCCGGCGGGCAGGAGTTCCATTTCCACACCAGCCTCTTTGTAATAGCCCTTGTCCATCGCTACTAACGGTCCGGCAAATTGGCCCTGGATCACCCACTCGAGGCGCATGGTTTCTTTGGCCGTGGCGCCCATCGTGAGGGCCACGAGACTAAACAGTATAGCGGTTAGCCACTTGTAGTAAGACATCGCGTTTTCTCCTCTGCTTTTGCCCCGGTTCAAGTTTCTGTGCGCATCGAGCTGTGCCAGGGAATCACGAGGCGCTCGATGAAAGAGATGATGGCGAAGAAGGTCAGTCCAATCAGCGCCGAGATAATCAGCGCCGCCCACAACCGAGGCATATTGAGCGTCCTGTAGGTCGTCATGATCACGAAGCCGAGGCCACGGTCTGCCTGCACGAACTCAGCCACGATAGCACCGATTACGGAGAACGACACGTTGATTTTGATGCCAACAAAAATGAAAGGCAGGGCACTCGGTAACCGCATTTTGAAAAAGCGTTGCCACGGCGTTGCGGCAGCGACGTGAAACACGTCCATGATTACGCGGTCGTAGGACTGCAAACCCTTCATCATGTTCAGGGCAAGCGGAAAGAAACACAAGAACGTCGTGACAGCGATCTTCGATTCAATACCGTGACCGAACCAAAGGATGATAATGGGCGCAATCGCGACAACCGGTATCGTATTAGAAGCAATAACGAAAGGCAGGAGGCTACGGGCCAAGAGTCGGGAATAAGCGAAGGCAGCGCCGAGTAGGGCGCCAAGAAATGACCCGATCAGGCAGCCAATAACTGCTTCCAGGAGCGTGATGGCCGCATGTGACAGGAGTAAACCGGGTGCACTCCAAAAAGCTCCCCATATTCGGCTGGGAGACGGAATGAAGTAGGCCGGAATTGCAAATCCGACAGTGATGGCCTCCCATAGAAGGCCAATGAGGATGGCAGCAGCGAGCGGCGGCCATACGAGGGGCCATGCCCTTGTTAACCAGTTTGTGATCTTAGCGAACTGGTGCACGCGTACGCTATTCATCATGGAAAGAATAGCCTTTCTCTAGTTCAGTTGCACCAAGCTTGATTAGTTCGAGGTATTGGGGATCCTCGCGGGTGGCAAGCGACCGGGGCCGCGGCAGGCCCACGTCAATCACAGAAACGATACGTCCTGGGCGAGGTGACATTACGACCACGCGGTCTGACAACAATACGGCCTCGCGGATGGAATGGGTGACAAAGAGAACCGTGGCTCGCGTCGCCTCAGTGATGCGCACTAACTCCATGTTGAGGCGGTCGCGAGTGATCTGGTCGAGGGCACCGAAGGGCTCGTCCATGAGTAGGACCCGGGGCCGCGTCGCCAGCGCCCGTGCGATGGCAGCGCGTTGCCGCATCCCGCCTGACAGCTGGCGCGGCCAAGCGGCCTCGAATCCCGTGAGACCTACAAGTGCAATGAGTTCCCGGCTCCTTTCCTCCCGCTCGCGGGCTGGAATACCGGCGAGTTCGAGAGGCAACGCGACATTCTCAAGGATGCGGCGCCACTCAAGAAGTGCGGCGTCCTGAAATACGAAACCAATCTGCCGCTCGAGACGAGCGGCCCGAGGGGCGCGACCGTCTATCTTGGCCGTGCCCTCCGAAGGTTCGATGATGTCGGAGATAACTCGTAGCAGCGTGCTCTTGCCACAGCCCGAGGGACCGATGAGTGATACAAACTGTTGCTCCGCGACCTCTAACGAAATTGCGTCAATCGCCCGTACCGGGGGGTGGTCGGCCTGACCAGGAAAGATGACCGACACATTCTCGAACGCAACACCCGTTCTACCGGGAATTGCTGCGGACAGATTCGCCTGGACAGGTGCGGCAGTTCTCATCCGTAACGCCCTCTACCCGCGAACCAGTCATCGAAGACCGGACTTGTGCGCACCACGATATTCTTTTTCTTTAGATAACTTCTTAAGGCGTCCCAACCATTTTCCTTCCCGTAACCGCTCGCACCCCACCCTCCCCAGATCGAGCTTGGATCGTTCTTGTGGTGATCATTGATCCAAATGACGCCGGCCCGCAGCGCTGCAGCCAGGCGGTGCGCGCGCGCCACATCTTTAGTCCAAATCGCTGCACCCAACGCAAACGGGGTATCATTGGCAAGCGCGATCGCCTCAGCTTCATCTCGGAAGGGCATCGCACCAACTACAGGTCCGAAGACTTCCTCACGGAAAAGTCGCATCTGTGGATTGATGTCCGCAAATACGGTGGGGAGGACAAAAAAGCCATGTTGGAGAGCTTGTGGAAGATTGTTGGGGATGCGACCGCCAGTCACGAGCCGTGCGCCGGTCGTTTTTGTGGCACCAATGAAATCGAGGCAGCGGGCTTGGGCAGCGGCGGAAATTACCGGTCCCATGTCAGTTGCGATGTCCGCGGGGTCACCGACTTTGAGAGCCGCTGCGCGCGCGCCAAGTAGCTCCACAAATTCTTCATATCGGCTCGCAGCAACCAAGAAACGGGTGCCCGACACGCAGGTCTGGCCGGCCGCCACAAAAGCGGCAAAAGTTGCCCCTGCTACTGCCTCCTGGAGATCGGCATCCTCTGTGATGATTACTGGCGCCTTGCCGCCGAGTTCCAGTGTACAGGGCACCAGACGCTCAGCGGCTGCAGCGGCGACCCGCCTCCCGGTTTCTGTTCCACCTGTGAGGTCAATGTGGCGGACAGGTTCAGCAGCGCATACTGCGCGACCCACTTCCGCTCCACCGGTCACGACATTAACAGTTCCAGCCGGGAGTCCTGCCTCGCAGCACAACTCGGCCAGAATTAGCGACGAGACTGGCGCCAATTCTGAGGGCTTGATTAAACAGACATTACCAGCCGCAAGGGCGGCGGCGAGTTTCTTCACGAGGATAAGGATCGGGTGGTTCCAAGGTGTAAGAAGGGCACACACTCCGAAAGGCTCGAAGCTGGTGTAGGTGAGGAACCCACCCTTCAAGTGGTTGGCTTCGCCCTCAAGGCCCAGAATTATGCCGGCGAAATACTCGAGCCACTCCGGGATGCGTGACATTTGCGCCCGCATTTCCCGAATCGGGCGTCCCGTGACGGCAGATTCAACTTCCGCCAAATCCGTCATACGGTTTCGCAGCAATTCGGCGAGGACTCGCAAAAACCGCGCCCGCTCACCGGCCTGAGTGGCTGCCCAGCCGGGCGCGGCTGCAGCTGCAGCTGCGGCGGCTGCAGCGACATCGTCATGGTTTGAGTTAGGAACGGTTGCGAGTAACTCACGAGTAGCGGGACTCCTAACTTCCAGTTTGCTTTGGCTGCCAGACTCTCGTGGTGCTCCGCCATAATGGAGATGAAATGTGCTGCGGGAGAGGAGGCCGGCTGTCATGACGACCCTAGATAATTGAGGAGCGGGAAGTGATTCCGCCGTCCACGGTGAAGATCGCCCCACTTGTGTATGCTGAGCGATCGGAGGCTAGGAATGCCATGAGATCCGCAACCTCGCGCACTTTGGCGGGCCTGCCAAGTGGATAGCGATCCATGAGTGCGCGCCATTGGTTTTCATCTCCGTGCCAATCTTTAGCTCGGCGCTTCAGCAGCTTGTAGATGCGGTCTGTATCGACAGGCCCGGGGTTGATCCCCATGACGCGAATGCCATCGTCGAGACTAACCCCACCAAGAGCGCGGGTGAAGGCCATAAGACTGGCATTACCGGCAGTTCCAGCAATGTAGTCAGCGTCGTAACGTTCACCGGCATTGCCGATGTCATTTATGATCACGCCGTGGCCACGCGCCTTCATGCGCGCGTAGAACGCGCGAGTCAGGTTAATGTAGCCGAAGATTTTGAGCTCCCAACCGTTCCGCCACGACTCGTCGTTAAATGAGGCGAGGTTGCCGCCCGCGATGACGCCGGCATTATTGATCAGGATGTCTACATCGCCAACTTCGGCAACAAGGCGCTCTACGGCTCCAGGCGCTGTCAAATCCATCGGATGAAGTATCACACTGACCGGATACAAGGCGGTGATCTCGGCCTGCACCTTCTCAAGGTTGGCCGAATTCCGGGCAGTAAGATGAAGATCGCAGCCCTCTTCGGCAAAGACTTTTGCGACACCCTCGCCGATGCCTTGTGACGCTCCAGTGATCAGAACAGTCCGTCCTCGAAGTCCGAGATCCATGCGTCGCCTCCCGTCCAGATGATTGTACACGTCATGTATACATGATAATGTACCCGTATCAAGTAGACGTCAAGAGCCGTTGCGCGTTACTAGCTTTCTTCGAACCATGAAGAGTAGATCTGTCCATGCCATCTGAGACCAACCAAGATCACGACCGACCCTTAGTCACTCGGCTCGTAGCCGCAATAGAAGCCGACATTTTGGAGGGGCGGCTCCCGCCGGGTCAGCGCCTTGAAGAACTCGTACTGTCGCACAAGTTTGGCGTGTCGCGCACTCCCATTCGTGAGGCCCTGCGGCAACTGGCATCCGCACGACTGATAGAGCTTCGTCCACGCATTGGGGCCGTCGTCGCTCAACCGACCGCCGGCGAATTGATCGATTTGTTTGAATTCGTCGCCGAACTAGAGGGAGTGGCGGCGGCCTTCGCAGCCGGGCGTTTAGACACAGCGCATCTTAATCTCATTACCGAGTCCCATGCCGCCTGCAAAGAGTCCGCTCAGGGTAATGCTGCTGAAGCCTATTATCGTGCCAATGGCAAGTTCCATCGCGCCATCCATGCAGCCTCACAAAATAGAGTGCTTGAGTACGAGATCGCGGTCGTTGACAAACGCCTAGCCCCATACCGGCGCTTTATCACCTTCCGGCCAGGACGCACACAGGAAGCTCTGCGGGAGCATGACGATATCCTACGCGCAATCGCCGACCGTGATCCTACGCGAGCGCGTGCCGCCATGTCTGAGCATGTACGCATCCTCGGTAACGACGCAATTCACTTGGTAAAAGGGCTCAGAATCGTATGATCGTCCAATCAACACCAGTGCGTCGTATTGGTCTTATGCTGCCGTCTTCAAACACTGTGGTTGAGCCTGAAGCCCACAAACTCATTCCCCAGGATGGCTCGGTCACGCTTCACTTTTCTCGATTTCGCGTAACCGTGATATCAAACGATGCTGCCTCCACCCGCCAGTTTGAGTTTGAGCCTATGCTGCAAGCGGCGATGCTTCTTGCTGACGCTAAGGTTGACCGTATTGTTTGGGCCGGCACAGCCGCAAGTTGGCTTGGTTTTGCTCGGGACGAGGCACTAGTTAAGGCCATTGAGTCGCGCTGCGGTATTCCGGCCACGACCGCCGTCATCGCGATTAACGCGCAGCTGTTAAAGCTCGGTGCAAAGCGAATCGGTCTTGTAACTCCGTACGTGGCCGCCATTGAGGAGCGGATTATTGAAAACTATCGCCAGTGGGGAGTTGAAGTCATAGCATCACGTCGTCTCGACCTTTCCGTCAACACAGACTACGCTGCAGTGCAGCCGGAATGCATTGAGGCCATGAGCCGCGACGTTGCGTCTGCGCATCCAGATGCTGTTGTGATTATGTGCACAAACCTGCGCTATGGCGTGCGTGCGCGCGATGTCAGCCTCGCTAAGAATTTGCCCGTTATCGACTCAGTCGCTGCAACAATAAGCGCATGCTTGGCTTAACTGCCTGACAGGATATGTCAGGACGGCTGCGGCGCGGACGTGTTCACCCGTCATCGGATCTTCTCCGGGCGCGAGAACTTCGTGTTCGAACCGCTACCGTTCTTGAACACCTATAGAACCATGTGCCGAGCACCTGACCCGGATTTACGCTGCATCGTTGAAGACGTTCGTGACCCACTACTAGTGGACTATACCCACATTCCATAACCACCAGTTATGCGAACCAACTATATTCAGGAATAAAATCAAAAATTCCTGTGTTGATGGCGTTTCACCAATAATGTAACAAATTTGCTCTTTGTATTCCTCAAAATGACTAGCTTTCACAATATTGGCTTCGAATCCTAGTCCCCCAACCACACTTTTCACCCAACCGAAACACTTGATTCAATTAGGTTTCCGTGGCCGCTTTCCTACCGATGTGTCACATGTGACATATGCCTGATGTGTCCTTAGCAATTGGCAAACGATCCGCTAAGTCGGCGTTTTCAAAGCTTGCTTGCCTCCAAATAGAAATTTTAAAGCATCCATAGTCTTCATATAGCGGGACGATTGGGGCTCGCTTTCCATCATTTTGCTTATAAAATACTGATACCGCCTGGCACGCTCAAATTCTTCGCCAGTTTCAGCTTCTGATATGAGATCAGGCGTGCTGCCTATTGATCCATCGCCGTTGACCCGAACATACAAGGAGTCCTGTTTGTGCTTATCTTTTTTCCCGTCTGCCACCTTTAAGGCAACTGGATCATACTGTTGAGGAACTTCCCATTCCCAACCTCTAGATTCCCAACGGCCGATCTTTTCGTGACGAAATATATTGAGCGCACTACTAATCTCGGGCGGAAAGCGGTCTCCAAGTGCAATATCTCGATCAATCATTGCCTCAAGCTCATCCATTTCTTCCCAGTGCATAATCACATAATCCATGAGCATCCCGACAAGCTGCTTGCAGGCGTGATCATTCATCGCGCGAAAGATCAACCTATTAAAAGGCAAAATACCCGCTCTTACCAAGTGAAGAAGAAAGGCTTTAGCGAACTCTTCCTGCGCAATCATACTCAAATAAAATCGAGTGGAAGTCGGATTGCGAAATTCCAAATCGTAAGTTTCCGCAACTAGCCTACTGCCATTCGCAATGCATGCTTTAATAGTTAGCAGCAGTTTCGAATCTGATGGCTTCTTTGACACAGGCATAATTGCTCATAGATAGAGGGGCTCAATATTGATCTAGACCACGATACCAGTTTGTCCTTCTTCAATCCCGCCCAGCCATGACATCTGTAATGGCCTTTTTAATGTGGGCAATGGAATAGCGCTCTTCTTCCCGCACCTTGCCATCCGCCTCCGCTATGAGGTCGCTCACTTGCCAGAGAATTTCAAATGTCTCTGGTTGATCACGTAGAGCTGCAATCGCCAACCGTGCTTCCGGCTCAGACGGGTCCTGTACTTTAATCCAGTCTCTCAACACCGCGAGAGCGTGATCGTTGACCTCAATGCCTAGCTCGTTGCCGCGCTCGGTTGCATACCGCAGCAGGGCATTCTGCTCTGCCTTAACGAAACGACCATCTGCTCTTGCTATCAAGATCAAAACTTGCAATTCGTGTCGCAACGCCTCAATAATCTGCCAAGCTGAACGGAAGCGCCCCTGCTCATATCGAAGGTTGGCTGCTTGCAGTTGCTCATCGAGGTAAGGCGCAAAGAATTCGTAGGCCTCGCCGAGCACTTCGCCCGTTGACGGATCATACATGCCTAGGATGCGGAATGAGAGGAATGTGCGATTCTCGCGACCTAACTCACAGTAAGCCGAAATATAGGCCTCGTAGTGATCGCCTTGAAGTTTCTTGAGGCGAATAACCCGCTGGGTTTTTCTTCCGGCCTCATCCTTATAGATTATTCCCACGCGCATCCCAGAGAGTTTGAAGTCCGGGTCTCCGGGTTCCTCAAATCGCTCCATATCGATGTCATCTTCGCCTTCGTCGTAAGTATCGAAGTGGGATTGAGGTTCCTTGTCCTTGCGTCGGAATAGTCCGCTAAAGAATCCCATGATGCGATCCTGGTTCTATGGCCAAGTCGAACGCTTTTTCACTGGACGGCCTTTTCTCTTGGTAATTTTCTTGGCAACCCGTTTGAGGCGTTTTCCCCGCTTATCATAAACCATATCGAGAACGTGTTCGAATAGCTCGAATCCATCCAGCAATTCATCAACACTAAGCTCATTGTCGTGTGCGTGGCTATCCCATGATGGTTTGCAACAGATCATGATTGTGGGTTGGGGACGTGTTGACCACGGAAATGGAGATCAGAGAATTTCCGCGAATTCGGCACTGCAACTCGCATTCTCTCTGGTCCACTTCGAGTTTTCTGATTGTGCGCGTCGCAAAAGAGGCCCGGTTCGCGGGTGTTTTGCGCATTTCTCACACTAGAAGAAAATTCCTGTTAATAGGAGTAAATGACTGGCGG
>CAYUUJ010000025.1:0-10985 GCA_964447845.1 uncultured Anaerolineaceae bacterium | reverse complement strand
ATGCCAAGCGCGCAGAAAGACGCGCAACAGCACAAATAAGAATCCACCCAGGAGTATGGATAGTATCAGCAACCGCAAACCGACTGGAGGTTCAACCTGCCCAAGGTTGAACGAAAGCAGGTACAACATCGGATACGCGCTGAATACGATCGGGTACCAGGGGATCGAAAATCCTCTGCCCAGCATGGTCTTTACATGGCCCGATCTATTCACGAGGGCTTTGTCGCTTCAGGAGAAAATCACAAATCTCGAAATCGAGTTCTTCGTCGATATCCCAGGCCTCTTCAGCATCCACCTCGAACAGAAAAGGACGCTCGCCAATGCGATGCCGTTTGGCTGCCAGGTTCTCCGCAGTAAAAATATACAGGCATGAATTCTCTTCGTATACCGGCGGCAGGTCCTGAGTCTGTATCAGCTGCCTGGGATTGTGGTTGAGAGCCTGGCCATGTTGATCGTAGAGTCTGGTTTGCAGGCGGGTTACTGAAAAGAGTGAGTCGTGATCAGGATAACTGCCGAGAAAAGTCTGTATGGCGCGCGCGATCGTCTCCCCCCGAAGCAGAGGGTTCGTGCTATGGGTCTGGAGATAGAAATCGGCAGGCACTTGCTGAGTGTCGTACATCAAGATCTCATTCATGGGAATATGATCGGCGCGCAGATGCCCGGGTCGGTTGATGATCCTGACCGTTGGGAAGTACTGCCGCAAGCCGTCCATGACGGGTTCGGAGTCGGTGTCCACGACCACTTCATGGATCTCAGGCGTGGCGAGCAGGTTACCCACAATATGATGGAAAAGCGGCTTCCCCGCTAGTGGCCGATAATTTTTGCCAGGCACACGCTGGCTGTGATGACGCATCGGAACGAGGGCAGCGATCCTAGGCATAAGGTCCTTTTAAGAATTTATCAACCAAACACGCAACGTTTTGAGCAGCATCCCCGGGGCACATCAGCGGTCCATCCAATAAATGCTTTGGCTGGCGGTGCGGATCTCCGTGGCGCAACCAGATATGACTTGTCCAGAGGGAGCAAAAAGGATTTCGCTCGATGTACTGACAAAATAGTGAAATTTGGCATCCAAAAGATTTATGGCCGGCATGATACGCAGACCGTCCCTGGAGGATTGTGCCAGGGACAACAATTTCTGAAAAAAGTCGTCAACCGTTTTTTGAGTTCCATTCTTCTCGAAGTCGCCCATGCAAACTGTTGGTATCAGGCCACAATTTTCTGTCGCATCCGGAACAACATTGATGTAAGAGCCCGGATTCGTAATTATCACAAAGGGTTCCCGGCCGAAAGCACAGGCTGGCGTCTCGGGTAAGGGGTTCGCGCTCAAATGATAAGTCAGGACCGGCACGACCATCGTAAGGGTCATTAGCATGATCACACCAGAACGAATGAATAGCAAGGTGTAATTCGGAGGACTCTCCAATCCGGGATGCGCATCTGGTCCCGAGCTGCGCAGAGCAACCGCGCAAACCGCGAAAAAGAGTGGCATGGTGCTGGCATAAAACCTTGAGCCTCCATCAATGGGAGGCAGGAAGGGAATTGAAATGAATATGCCTATAAAACTGAGGAGCAAAAGCGAATCCAGGTTCGAGCGAATATTGCGGGCCAGACTAACCAGGCCGGCCGCCAATAACACCGTGCAGCCACTCCAGGCGGCATAGGTAAGCCAATCAAGCTGTCCGTTCGTCCCAAAAGGAAATATGCCCGCGAAGCCCGGCAGGAAGAAGTCGCGATAAGCTTTGCCGAACCCGATTAATAAACTCAGCGGATGCGCCAGGAAGAATTGAAGAGCCGCCTGAAAGACAATCGATGGACTCCGGGTCCCAAGCTCTTCAATGGCGCTGTGCCAGCCGGTGCCGCCTCTCACCTGTCCGTAAAGAGCATAGGAAAAATTCCCAAACGCAGCGCCTTCGGGAATACCCATCAGCCGGGCGTACACGGTGTTCACCAGGAAGTATCCAGCCAGGATGATAACTGCAACGTAAACGCTTGTTCCAATTGAAAACCGCTCGGATCTCCGAAAAACCCAGCCGGACCACAGGAGCAGCAGCGGAAAGACCAGGAATGCGCCTGCACGAGCACTGACCGCAACCATTAAGGCCAATAGCCCCAGCACCAGATCAAACCACTTCTGTGCGCGGGCTGCATGCCAGAGGATCACGAAAGCCAGACAGCCCATCGTAAAACCCATCAATTCGCTCATCGCGAACCCTATCCACGGCTGGATATAGAAATACGAGAGTGTAGCGTATGTGGCCGCGGAGAGAGCGCCGAACGAATTCAGGACATGGCGGGCAGATAGATAGGATCCAATGGCCGCCAATTGAACCAGGATGGCCAAGGCGAGCTTGAGATCCTGGTTTGTGAACAGCAACGTGGTGGACAAAAGGCCGGGAAATAATGGCCGCTCAGTGGACTGTCCGGCATGTATCAACGGGTGTCCATTCAGGATGAGATTGGCGCCCAAATAATAATTCTTTCCGTCTTTATAGGGCACCAGGCCCCCAATAATTCCATTATCAGAAAATGCGGAGGTCCACTTATAGGATAAAGTCATGGCGAAAAGAAGCATGGTAAGGCAAAAACCAGCCACAATCCCATATTTTCCCGACAATCTAAAAGTGAAATAATATGAAGCCAGGAGAATCACAAACAAGCCAAACGAATATGAGAAGAAGTATTGACTGAAGAGATATGGAATCCTGAGCATCAGAATCGCCCAAAATAACAACAAGGGGATCCCTATGGATATTGCCCACATGAAGGCCTCGTTTTCCCGGCCGATCCTAACTCTCATAACAGGCTCTCCGATGTCTCACCAGTGACATTATGGAAGGTCAGCATAGATTGCCTCAACACCATAATATCGTTCTGTACAGATGTTGATCCAGTATCCAGGGCCTGGCTCGTCCTTCAGATCCCGGATGCCGCCCACCGGCAGGCCGTCGATCCCGCGCACGTGCACCTCCTGGAGGCCTGCCTGCCGCGCCTGCTGGATGATGCGGTCTCTTTCATCCCACACCACAGCGCGTTGGGAGTACAGGGAAATTTTATCGCTTGTGATCCAGAGCGTGCGGGCGGTGTAGACAAAACCCAGGATCAGCAGTAAAAGCGCGATCGGTTCCAGCCATACGACCTTGATATATTGCCGAAGAAAATAACCGCTCAAGAAGGCGATCAACGCAAGAAACAGGGTCAATTCAAAACGCGGCAGGATGCGCGAGCGGGTGGCAGGCGGCGCCTGCTCGATATATGCGCTGGGCGCATAACTGGCGGCGATCAGGATGAATGCGATCCCGCTAATGAGTACGAGCAACCCCAACCAGATCCGGGCATTGAGCGGACGCTTGAGCGGTGCGTAGACAAGGATACCCAATAACGCAAACGTCGCCAAAATTGCCAGGTGCGGCAATGGCGCATCCTTGAAGGAAAACAGGATGAAGTCGGAAGTAAAACGGATGACCAGACCGGGCAATTCCAAAAGCCCGGCCGGCTCCCCATAAAGCGCCAAACGATGATCGCTGGTCGGCGAAACGACCAACACGCCCATCGCAAGCACCGCGAAAAGCAACCCCACGACACCAGAAGGCAGGGAACGCCGGGCCCACTCCTGTTTTCGATACAACCAGGCAGCCAGAACGTTAAGTCCAAGCGCCGAAACCAGGGTCGCAGTTCCTGACTCAGAAAACCCGCCTGCCAGGAAAGCCAGCAAACCCGAAACAATCAATAAAAGAACCGATGGCCTTTGCCGTGTGGCTTGATAAGTGATCAAACCAAACAAGCCAAGGGAGAAAGTCAACGCCGCAGTATATGGCAGGAGTCCCGACCGCCAGTACATGCTTTGATATAGATGAGGCGCAAGATAGATGGAATAATAAGTGACACCAGCCGCCAGGAAGAAAATAACCTGCTTGGAGAAGGGCAAATCTGCCATCCTGGTAATGTTATGCAGGATCCAGGCCAAACTCAAAACCCATAACAGGATGAACAGCAGGCTCATGATCTGTACACCGAATATACCCAGTGCATAAAATAATCCTGCGAAGAGCGTTAGCGAAAAGCGGTTGGAAGCATAGGTTGTAATATAACTGTAGCCTTTGAGCGCGCCGATCAGGCCCAGCTCTTTCAGGTCTGCGTTATAGCACCAGTCATCCGCATAGTAGCGGTTGAAAAAGCCGAGATAGGCAAATAGACCAAGGCCGATCACGAATATGATCATTCCAAGGACAATTGCGGGACGGGACAGATCGTGCTTCTTTTGATTCATAGCCACCCGATTATACCGAATCGACAATCCGCTTCGAATTCAACCAACCCATGACCTCGTAAAAACGACGTGTCTTATTCTTCATATCGAATTGGCTCCACATCTCTCCGGACGCCATCTTGGGATTTGCGCTCGCGGGCGTAATAAAACGTTTCGCGCAACTGCGGCGTGAGCAAACCCGACTCACGGTAGCCCATGCGTGTACCGTGAAACTGCATCCAGCGAAACCAGAAGATCGAGATGA
The DNA here is from genome assembly GCA_964447845.1 of uncultured Anaerolineaceae bacterium. Lineage (GTDB taxonomy): Bacteria > Chloroflexota > Anaerolineae > Anaerolineales > Villigracilaceae > DASXQN01. Next base: position 6,471 of record CAYUUJ010000025.1, on the reverse strand, counting down.
AGTTCTTCCACAACACACGTTCTCGCGCCGCATGCCATAGATCACTGAGGATATTGGTCCCAGTGAGACGCAGGAAATCATACAAGTTGAAATGCGCTTCGGGATAGATCTGCTTGAATGCCATGGCCTCACGGCGGTAGCGGTTGTACACCCCGCGCGGGGTCTCGTTATGGACGTGCACGATCTCGGCGTGCGCGGCGTAGGCGATGTGGTAAGCCTGTCCCTGCGCCCATCCCGCCCAGGCCAGATCCTCGAGACCGGTCAGCGTTTCGTCATAGGGTTGCGTTTCCCACAGACTGCGCCGGATCGCGGCGTTGGCATTGTTGCAAAATGGATTAGGCTGGCGCGGCTTGTCCGCCTCCGGAAACCATTGATGGAAGATCTGATGCTCGGAAAATTTGCTCTCCCGCCCGCCGCGCTGTTTGCCGTAGACGAGCGCAACCTTTTCATCTTCAAATGGACCCAGCAGACATTCCAGCCAATCGGGATACACCGGGTAGACATGCGCGCTGGCGATGACGATGAACTCACACGTCGCGGCCCGGACCCCAAGGTTGAGCGACCGACCAAAGGTGAATTCTTCGGGATGGATATGCACGACCCTCGCCCCGAACGACTCGGCGATCGAGACGGTTGGATCGCTGGACCCTGAATCGACGAGGATCAGCTCGACATCTTTCATGCTCTGGTGTTGAATTCCCTCCAGCAAACGCGCGAGATGCCTTGATTCGTTATAGGCACGAATGACCACGGAGCATTTCATTTTATTAGCCCAAGCACGCCAGTCTATTTATCATTGCCTGCCCGACCAGAAAATTTCGTCGACGTGACTATCCATTTCAGGCGTGAGCGCATATCCGTATTCGGCCATGCCATTTAAGTGTTTACAAGCCTGCTGCATATAGAAAAATTCCGTATTGATACAGGTGGAGATCCCCTTGACCTTTTTCTCATCGCCCAGGAAGGCACAGGCTTGCAGGGCTGGGTGGATTCTAACTCCCATTCGAATTCTAAATAGCGGCAGGATCAAGGTTCGCGCTCAACCATCAAATTCGATCAGCGAGTCGATCAGTAAGATGGTCTGATCCGTGGTCGCGATCCTGATCGCGCAGCCGGAAAGCAGGCTGCCCGGCAACTGAAAGGACTCGTCTTCGCGATCATCGACAAAGTACAAGAACGAGCCGTCGATCAGGTTGGTTGCCGGTTGGATGGTAATACCGGTGCCGGAAGCTACCGTCAGGGCGTGCAGTTCCTGATAAAAGCCGTCGCTAAGTCTCTCGGAATTGTTATTCCAAAAATCCTCCAGACAGACCTCGGGCAGGAACCCGCAAGTACCAGACCCGGAATTAACCAGGTCGATGTGGGAATCCGGATTAACCCTGATCACAAAAGGCCGTTGCTTTACAGGACAGGCCGGCAAATCATAATTTGGATGGTCTTGAACGCGCAGGGTCACAGGCGGCAACAGAACCGCCAGGCCCAAAAGCACGGCAGCGCCGGCCCGGGTCAGGGACAAACCCGGATTGCCGGCCCACTCCTGATCCTTTCCTTCGATAAACCCGCGTGCGCCGAATGCCAGCAGCGCGAAAAAGAAAGGGGTCGTGCTGGCATAAAACCGGTTACCGCCATCGATGGGTGGCAGGAACGGAATCGATAGGAGAAACCCTGCGGCACCGGCCAGCAGCAACTTCGAACCGGGCATATTATGAAAACCGGTGATTGCATTTCTCAGTCCGAAAACCAGCAAGGCCAATGCTGCTCCCCACATCAGAAGTCCCGGCCGGATTTCGTTTGGATTCATGCCAAATTCAAAGATGCTGCTCGTACCTGGTGAAAAGAAATCCAGATAAGACCGTCCGGCCCCTCTGAAAAAATCGAGCGGGTGAGCCATGAAATAGTCAAGCGCCGCCCGGTAAATAACGTCCGTGTTTCTGGTCCCCGATTCAACGATGGCGTTGTGCCAGCCGATTCCACCGCGTACCTGTCCGTACAGGGAATACGCAAAATTACTAAAACTAGCGCCTTCGCGCACGCCCAGCAAACGCGGATAAATGGTATTGAAGAGGAAATAACCAAGGACCAGCGTGACTGCAGCGACCCAGGCTGCCTTCATGGAAAACCGGCCCAAGCCGCGAAAAATATGGCCAACTACCAGGATCAGACTGGGAAAGATGAAAAATGTGCCCGCCCGGGCGCTCACGGCCGCCATCAGGGTTATCAGCCCGAGGACCAGATCGAACCAGTTAAGGTTGTGGACCGCGGACCACAACAAACCGAACGCCATGCAGCCGAGCATGAATCCCATCTGTTCACTCATGGTGTAGCCAACCCGAGGTTGCATGTAGAAATACAAAAATGTGATGTACAGTCCGGCACCCAGCGCACCAAACGAGCCTCGGACCTGCCGCACCGACAAGTACAACCCGATCCCGCACAACTGTGCCAGGATCGCCATGCTCAACTTCAGATTGTGGCCCGTGAAAACCAGGAGTGACGAGAGGAAACCCGGAAAGAGCGGTCTGCCCACAGCCTGGCCGGCGTATTTCAACCCCCGACCGTTCAGGATGAGATCGGCGGCGGCATAAAAATTCTTGGCATCCTTGTACGGCAACAGCCCGCCGGTGATGAAATTATCCGAGAATCCCGAGCCCCACATGTAGGCCAGCGCCAGCGCGAATAGCAGCATGGTAATTCCAAAACCCATCGGCATGGCGTACTTCCACCGCAACCGGAAGCAAAAGTAATAAAGAATAAGAACGAGCAGGAACAAGCCGAACGAAAACCGGTGGAAATATTGGGTGAAGGTTGCAGAAGGTTTTAACTGCAAAACAAGCCAGAACAACGCCAGCGGGATCAACCAGGCTGCGATCAGGCCTGCATCGATCTTCTTGAGATCAGATGTTGGTTTAATACGATCTTCCATCAGGACCCGAAGTAACTTCCTGTCGCCCTGGGCAGGGAAACCCTGCGCCACGGGTTACCAATTATTATCATCCTCATATCCCAATCGTATCAACAAATCCCCGGCTACGGACTTGAAAATCTTTTTATGTTCCGGGGAGAAATACTTCATCCACTCGCCGGTCTTCCCGGAGCGAAAGGTGGGTGACCTGCCCGGATCGATGGACAACTCAAGGGATTCCAGCACCAACTCCCGGGGGGATTGAATCGGGACGCGGGCGAGGAAACGGTCCAGGATGCGGGACAAGCTGGCGGCGCGGTCTTCGATCAGATCTTCAAAATGGATCGACAACACTTCGGGCTGGTTCAACCAATCGAGATAAGGAGCGAAGCGCGCTGAAATGTCCGGGAAATCGATCTCCGCATCCGGCCTGCCCAGGATGCTGACGCGCAAGCGCGCCTCGAAATCGGGCAGTGACTGATAGTAGGCATGATGAACGTGATCCGGCTCCATGTCGGTGACATAGAAGACATGCGAGACGACTACATCGCGCGGGTCACGGAAGATGAAGAAAGGAACGAAGCTGGGAGCGGTGACGCGCTCAACCGTTTCAGGCCGGGCAAATAAATGTGCGGAGGCCACGTCCCGCGGCCCTAGAGAATCGAGCCAGACGAGTGCAGCCTCGGGAGCACGTTTGAGTCCGCTCTCCCCTTCATATTCGGCATAGAACGAGTGCAAGCGCGTGGAGAACGGCGCGACTTTTGAGAAGCCAAGCAGGATCTGGTCCAGCAAATGTGTACCGCTCTTGGGAAAGGAGATTCCAAGCAGGGTCGGCCAGCCGCCCATCGGGTCCGGCAGGGAAGCAAAATGGACGCGTTGAGCGAGCTTTTCGTTTACATATAGAAAGCGGCGCAGAAATGATTTAAGAGACATAACGAAATCTATGCGAGCGCAAGGATAGGGATTATATTCTGGATGTGATGAATCTGTTCCGCCGGGCCATGCTACTGGCTATGCTTCTAGGCAGTAGTGCTTGCGCGCCGGTATCTGTCGCTCCCACAATCGAAATTGTCGTGCCTGCCACTTCAGCGCCGGCCCAAGCCCGTTCCTGCACACCAACCTTTGACGATGGGGTCAGCCCGACCTATCAACCGGGCACGCCTGTCCGTACGGTGGTGGGTCAGGGGCATGTCCTCACCGGTGTCGTGCTCTCCAGCAAGGATTGCCAGCCGATCGCGAACGCCAGGCTGGAATTCTGGCCCGAGGAAGCTGGACAAGGCCATCCCGATTCAGCGCGTGCGACCTTCTACACAGACGAGAACGGGCGCTATCGCTTCGAGTGCAACCAGCCCGAGCACATCCACATGCGTATCTCCGCGCCGGGATATCGCACGATCGGCGTTAATAGCTATCATCCGAACGGCGCTGTCGTGGGAACTTTCGATATTGTGCTTGAGGCCGAATAGCGCCTGCTCATTGACCTGGTTTTTCTTCCAGCATAAAATCTCCGTCCGTCAACACCCCATTCAAAACGGTCAGCACTGCAGGTGACTTCACCAGCTCATCGAGAGCAAACGATTTCAAGCGCGCCTGCGTCGTCCGGACCGAAGGCTCAAGAAAATCACCGAACGGCAGTGACGTTTTGAACAACTGGTAATACAGGAACCTGCGCGCGTGGGGTTTGAATTCAGGTGGAATTCGGATCGAGGCGGCGTTCAAAAATTCCTCGGTTTGCCTTTGATATTCTTCCACTGACTGCGGAAAGAACACGGTCGGATATTGTGTAAAGCGCGCCTTGCCCGCGCACAGGACGGGTTTGCTCATCAGCGAAGCCTCCAGTCCGATGGTCGAGTTATAGACCATCACGAACTTGGAGCGTTGGATCAACTCGTACGAACTTAAATATTCCTTCGGTGCGATGAAGATGACATTCTCAAGTTTATCCACGCCCTTTTCTTCCACCCAGCCCTGGACGGTCTCCCGGCTTTCCTTGCGCGTGCGCGTCTCGTCCGGGTGGGCGCGGATCACGAACAGCGTTTCAGGATGACCCTGGATGACCTCGAGTGTCAGATCCAGCCAGGTGAACATGTCCGTGAAAACCGTATTGGCATGCGGCTGGCTGGTATCGAAAATGACGTTGGTAAAGATGGGCACGATTTGTTTGAAGCGCGCGGCCTTCGTCAGAAATTCCCGGTCCAAACCGTGCATGTTCGCCCAAAACTTAATGCCGGCCATTGTAAAGTCGCCCTGAAAACGCTTCGCAAGATAAGCGTCGAGTTTTGCGTTTTGTTGATCGTTTAACTCAAACCCTGGCGGGATATGGATCGGATAGGCAGTGGCTTCGCCGTCTGTGAAATAAGCGCTGGCGGGCTGTAGTCCCACCTCATGAGTGATTACGCGCAGTCCGCGTTTCAGTGCGATATACCGTGCAGTCGCTTCTGGAAAAAATTGTCCGTTGAAGACGACTAGCGCGCGCGGTTTAACTTCATCCAGAAATGCCGTGAACTTCTGCGCGACATTCCAGGCTGAGAGGATGTATTCACAATACAGAAAGCGCGTGCTTTCATCGTCCGGCATATTGTGAACTCGCAGGATCCATCTCAGTCCCGGCAGGCACAATTCACCCAGAGGTATTTCATGAAACGTAAAACGTAATAAATGCTCAAGGTCGAGACCGGTCAGGGCTCTTTCGAGAACAGGGTCGCGGTCGAAGGTGAACCAGCGGGTACTAGATGTCGAACGTCTAACGTCGAACGTCGGGACATCGGTGTAAAGCGTTTTGGATTGATAGACGCATGATCGGCAGGGCGGTTCTTTATACACATTCTCGCGGTTCGTGCCCAGCACACAGCGACTCATGCCCGCGTTACAGGCGAAATAAACCACTGGTATTCCCTGCAAGCGAAACGCCCAGGAGGCCAGCAGATGAAAACCGCTGTTCCAGGACAGATCGTCTATTCCGGTGGAGGCTTTAAAGAAGACGACGGGTCGTCCGCTCGGTGCGGCCGCGCGCTTCGCCACCTGCCGCGCCATGCCCGCGATCTTCAGGTTGTTGAGCCGGCGGACCAGTCCGCGTTGGATACGTTGGATGAAGAATTCTTTAATCATCAGGAAAAATTGGCACACGGACTTTCGCGGATCGAGCGGATTTTCACGGATAAATCTTTAAATAATTCCGTGTCAAGTCGGTGTGTTCCGCGTCATCCGTGTCCAAAAGGGTTTTACCAATCGTTATTTTTTTCGTATCCCAATTTCACCAGCAAATCCCCCGCTACATCCTCGAACAATTTTTTATGTCCTTCTGTGAAATGCTCACGCCAGCCGCCGCTCTGACCGGAGCGGAAGGTATGGGACTTGCCGGGCTGGATGGCTAGGGCCAGGACCGCCAGGGCTTTCGCGCGCGGGGTGGGGATGCGGTAACCGGTTTTCTCGACTTCGTCGAGCATGGCATTCAGTGTCGCATCCCGCCTGTCGATCAAGTCTTCAAAGCGGATGCACAACACACCGGGCGTCGCCAGCCATTGAAAAACGGACTCATATCTCCGCTTCACGCTGACCATGTACAGCCC
>CAYUUJ010000024.1:0-11112 GCA_964447845.1 uncultured Anaerolineaceae bacterium | reverse complement strand
GCCAAATATGAGCATCCTCATCGCGCTCATCTGTCCAGGCCATTGCCTGTTTGATCTCCAGAATAATAAGGTTCGCATCCTGAACCCGAATGCTCTTCAGGAAGGTATTAATAAAGGAGGAACATTGTATTTCCAGCTCTTCCAAGGGGCTATTGCGCGCTTCGATCAGCGAAGTCTCCGCCATTGCATGTGCGAGTTCAGCCAGGGAAAGGGTGGACTCGATCGTGTTTGTAGGTAAAGTGGAGGTGCCGGCACCGACGGAGGGGCAACCGCACGACTGGCGAATGATCAACCTGGGCGGGACCACGACTCGTGATGTTTCTATCGAGACTCCATGTACATGGGCGAGCAAAGTCATGACGGCCTGATAGCCCAGGGAAAAAGTCGGGTGCCGTATTGTTGTCAGGGAGGGGGACAACGACCGGGCATCGAGGATATCGTCGAAGCCGATCACGGCTACGTCTTCGGGAATTCGACGACCTGATTCTTTCAGGTATTGAATTGCTCCAAGGCAGGAAAGGTCATTGCTTGCGATCAGCGCGGTAAATGGCTTTCCGCCCTCCATGATTTGTCTCATGGCGGCTGCGCCTCCATCCCTGCGATGCTCACCGAAGGCGACCAGACGCGCTTCCTCAGGTAGACCTGCATCTTTAAGCGCAGCCTGGTATGCATGCAAGCGTTCTTCGCTATCCCCTCCGCGCCCGGAATTGCCTGCGATGAAGGCTATCTGACGGTGACCATGTTCATATAAATGTCTGAAAGCCTGGTTGATCCCGAAGGTATTATCAACGGCGACCACTGGGCCAGGGCCTTCAGGCGTGGTGAAAATGACGGGGAAACCCGAGGCGAGCAGATCGCGGACATAACGCGATTGTTCATCCGATAACTGATCAGGAACAATAATCAGCCCGTCGGTATTCCATGGACCTACAGGCACAAAATTTACATACGGACTGGGAACCGGCCAGAAACTATTATTTTGCGGGTTGTTTCCAGTGATACTGAAACCACAGCCCAGCAAAAGATTACAGCCCTGTTTGCTTGCTGCCGCGCTGATGCCCTGGATTAAAGAGTGGGCATAGCGATCTATCGTGGTGCCCTGATAAACCGGCCAGGTGGATATGAAGCCTATGGTTAGTCGAGGCGTGGTTTGATGGTGCATAGCTCGCTCAATCGATCACTGTTTATTTAATTGTATCATTTGCGTCCTGCCGTAAATATGCACCCTCTCAGAAAATGCAAGCTGCGAGTCGCACCAAACGGATGAAATATTTGTGCCGACATACCCGGCCGGGCAGTGTCTCGAACAGCCAGCGCATTGTGGTCCGTGGCGATGATGGGGGCATGCTTGCTTTTACGAGTGGTCATGTGTATTGGGGCTTAGCGTTTTGCTGGGCATTCTAAATCCGAGGCGTTGGAGCCGATGGTCAACGTCGGAGAGTACGGCATTCCTTCCGTAGATTTTTCATTGAGAGCGCTTTCAGAGGGGACTGAGTTAGGAACTTATGTTCGATTTTAGCAAGGCGAATTTGTAGTCAATCCTAGATTGGTGCTTGACTCCGGTATCCAATTTTGCTATTATGTTATCGTTCCCGTTATCGATAACGGGAACGATAACGGTAAAATGCGACAAAAGACTGTTCGTGCCAATATTAAGGAAGTTGCCTCTGCCGCTGGAGTATCCACGCAGACCGTTTCGCGTGTTATAAATGAAAGGCCAGATGTTTCCCCGGAAACCCGCAAACGCATCCAAGACATCATCGAAAAATTAGGATATCAACCCAGCGCCCTGGCCCGCAGCCTGATTCGCCAGCGCAGCCATACCTTGGGAGTAGTAACAGCGGGTCTGAGGTATATCGGACCTTCGCGGGTTCTGAGTGGCATAGCTTCGGCAGCAGAAGCGGCCGGCTATTCATTACTTTTAAAGGAGCTTCCCACCTTTGATGCAAATAATATCGCCCCGATCTTCCAGGCGTTGCTTTCGCGCCATGTGGACGGGATTATTTGGGCTGTGCCCGAGGTAGGTGAGAATAGGAACTGGGTGAATAATTTGCCCATGGATGTGGAAATTCCCCTTGTCTACCTTACGATGGAGCCTAAAGAGGATATTCCGGTTGTATCCATCGACAACTATATGGGTGGGCGAATAGCTACATCTCACTTGATTGAGCAGGGGTACCGACATATTGGACATATCTCAGGCCCTCGGGATTGGTGGGAAGCTCGTCAGCGCATGGCAGCCTGGAAGGATGTTTTGAGGGAGACTGGCCTGGATGTCGATGAGAGTCAGTGTGTAGAAGGAAATTGGTCTTCGGCGAGCAGTGCTCAAGCGGTTGAAAAATTATTTGAACAGTATCCGGAAATGGATTCGATTTTCGTCGCGAACGATCAAATGGCGCTTAGTGCTATACAGTTTATCCGCCAAAAAGGTTTGAGGATTCCTGAAGATATTGGGATTGTTGGCTTTGATAATATAGCCGAATCTGCTTTTTTTTCTCCGGCTCTGACGACAATACAACAGGATCAACACGATGTGGCTAACTTGGCAGTTACACAAATGATCAACATCATCGAAGCAAGGTGGCAGGGATTGGAACCTGTTGAGCCTCGGACCATTATGTTGCCGCCTACATTGGTTGTGAGACAAAGTTCTTTACGCGTAAGAGAATTAGGAAGGAGGTGATGCGAATGAGGAATAATAAGGCTCATAGTATGTAAGGAAGTGCGCGCCTGTGGATTGGCGTCTGAGGTGCACACTCCGGATGAGACGGCCCATCACCGTTCTTACCCAATGAGTGCGCCACTAAAATCTTACTATCTACTAACCAAGGAGAAGAAAATGTCTATGAAATCGCTCTACAAGCTTCTGGCTGTACTAATGCTGGCAAGTCTCGTACTCGCTGCTTGCGGTGCTCCGGCCCCGGCTGCGGGCGACGCCCCTGCCGGCGAAAAAATACTCGTTGGTATCTCCATGCCAACCAAGAGTTCCACCCGCTGGATCTCTGACGGCGAGAGCATGGTGAAAGAATTCGAAGCTATGGGCTACGAAACCGACCTGCAATTCGCTGACAATGACATCCCCAACCAGCTTGCCCAGATCGAAAACATGGTCACCAAGGGTGCCAAAGTCCTCGTGATTGCAGCCATCGATGGCACAACCCTTTCCGATGTTCTCCAGAAGGCTCATGATAGTGGCGCCGTTGTAATCTCCTATGACCGTCTTATCACCAAGACCCCGAATGTCGATTACTATGCCACCTTTGATAACTTTGGCGTAGGCGTTATTCAGGGAACCCAGCTTGTAGAAGGTCTTGGCTTGACAACTGGAGAAGATGGTCCTTTCAATGTCGAACTCTTCGGCGGCTCCCCCGACGATACCAACGCGTTCTACTTCTATGATGGCGCCATGTCTGTTCTCCAGCCTTACATTGACAGCGGCCAAATAGTTATCCAAAGTGGACAAATGGGCATGGACAAAGTCGGCACCCTGCGCTGGCTGGCTGCGACTGCCCAGTCCCGCATGGACAATCTCTTGAGCGCGTTCTACACCGACAAGCACGTGGATGGCGTCCTTTCGCCGTATGATGGCTTGAGCATTGGTATTCTCTCGTCCCTGAAGGGTGTTGGTTACTGCACACCCGAACTGGCGTGCCCTGTTGTAACCGGGCAGGATGCAGAAGTTGCTTCGGTCAAGTCGATTATCGCCGGCGAACAACGTTACACGGTGTTTAAGGACACCCGCGTTCTTGCCAAGCAGGCCGCCAAGATGGCTGATCAGGCTCTGAAAGGTGAGACGGTTGAGATCAATGACACCACGACCTACGACAACCTTGTCAAGATCGTGCCTTCCTATTTGCTGATCCCAATTAGCATTGATATTAACAACTACGAGAAAGAGTTGGTAGATAGCGGTTATATCAAAGCTGAAGATCTGCAATAAGTAGTTTTGTGATTGGGCTGTGTGAGGGCAGAAATGCCCTCACACAGCATCGTGTTTTACAACTTAATGTTGGTTTGAAAGGTATTTTGAGTCTAAGTGAATTTGAGTTAAAATAACGCCAACGAGTTTGCCATTTATCACCCCATGCATAGCAAGGATGAGCAGAACATGTCTGATGTCATTTTGGAGATGCGCAGCATTACGAAAACCTTCCCAGGTGTAAAGGCGCTTGATAATGTGAGTTTTAGCGTGCTTCAGGGAGAGATCCACGCACTAGTGGGAGAAAACGGAGCGGGAAAGTCAACCCTGATGAAGGTCTTGAGCGGTGTATATCCACACGGTTCGTATAGCGGGGATATCTATTTTCAAGGCAAGGAATGTATTTTTCGGGATATCACCGAATCTGAAGCGGTTGGACTCGTCATCATCCACCAGGAACTTGCACTTATTCCCTTTCTTTCCATCGCTGAAAACCTGTTTCTCGGTAATGAGCGCGCTAAAAACGGTGTGATCGATTGGAACGAATCCATATCCAAAACCAAAGAATTGACAGCGAGAGTAGGGTTGTATGAGTCGCCTAATACGCTGATCACAAATATGGGCGTGGGCAAACAGCAGTTGGTTGAAATAGACAAAGCACTGGCAAAAAAGGTTAAGCTTCTGATTTTGGACGAACCCACAGCGTCATTAAATGAAAGTGACAGCGAAAAACTGCTTGGACTATTACTCCAACTCAAAGAGCATGGGATTTCTTCGATCTTAATTTCTCATAAATTAAGCGATGTCTCCAAAGTGGCTGATTCCATCACGATCCTTCGTGACGGTGCTACGATTGAAACCCTGGATTGCCACAAGGACAATATTACAGAAGACCGCATCATTCGCGGTATGGTTGGGCGTGATCTAACTCACCGTTTTCCGCCGCGTGAAAAGAATATTGGGGAAGTTATTTTTGAAGTGCGAGACTGGAATGTATATCATCCCATCCATGCGGATCGCAAAGTAAGTACGAATGTGAATCTCACCGTCCGTAAGGGCGAAGTGGTTGGACTTTCAGGGTTAATGGGGGCCGGGAGAACGGAACTGGCAATGAGCATTTTTGGCCACGCTTACGGTACACATATCAGCGGTAAGGCTTATAAACATGGGAAGGAGGTGGATATCAGCACCATTGAGAAAGCCATTTCCAACGGAATCGCTTACGCAACGGAAGACCGCAAAGCGTATGGGCTGGTTCTGATCCAGCAGGTCAAAAATAACATCACCCTGGCGAATCTGGAGGAAATTTCCAGGTATCAAGTGATCAATGAACCTCAAGAAATGAGGGTTACCGGTGAATATCGGGATAATCTTAATATTAAGTGTTCCAGTATTCAGCAACTGGCTCTCAATCTTTCCGGCGGCAATCAACAAAAAGTTGTGCTCAGCAAATGGTTATTTGCAAATCCGGAAATCCTGATCCTGGACGAACCCACGCGCGGCATTGATGTTGGGGCGAAATACGAGATTTACAGCATTATTAACCGCCTGGCCAGTGAAGGAAAGGGGATCATCCTGATCTCATCAGAATTGCCGGAGATTTTGGGGATTTGTGACCGTATTTACGTAATGCGCGACGGCAAAATTGTCGGTGAAATGCCGGCCAGCGAAGCATCCCAGGAAAAAGTAATGAAATACATTATGACCCAACAAGAGGTAGTGGAACAATGAAGACCCTGACAACTCTATTCAGAAACAATATCCGCGAATATGGCATGTTGATCGCACTCATTGTTGTTATGGTGTTCTTCCAGGTCCAGACCAAGGGCGTACTATTTAGGCCAGTGAATATAACTAATCTTGTTTTACAGAACAGTTATGTTATCACCATGGCGCTGGGCATGCTGCTAATTATTGTCTCTGGCTGGATTGACTTATCAGTGGGATCGGTTGTCGCTGTTGTTGGCGCACTTGCGGGCGTGCTGATGGTCCGGTATCATGTCAATTGGATTGTGGTCGTTGGGATTTCCCTTCTGCTCGGCGCAGCGATTGGCGCCTTTCAAGGCTATTGGGTTGCGTATTTAAAAATCCCATCCTTCATTGTTACTTTAGCAGGATTTTTGATTTTTCGGGGCTTGACAATAGCTTTGCTTCGGGGAGAGTCGGTCGGACCTTTTCCGAGGGGATTTCAAAATATAAGTTCCGGGTTTATTCCAGATATTTTTAATGGCAATGGACTCCATATTACAACCATCCTGATCGGGGTGATACTTTCAGTTTTATTAATATGGCTGGATATGCGTACCAGGAAAAACGAGCAAAAATATGGATTTGAAGTAACGCCATTCTATTTTTTTGTCATTAAAAATATTGCCATTACTGCGGCGGTCATGGGCTTATGCTATTTAATGGCTTCCTACAAGGGCCTTCCAAATGTGCTTGTCCTCCTTTTTGTGCTGATTGCAGCTTATGCTTTTGTGACCAGCTCGACAGTGATCGGTCGCCGCATTTATGCAATGGGCGGCAATGAAAAAGCAGCCAGGCTCTCGGGTGTCAACACGCCGCGCTTGTTATTCTATACCTTCATCAATATGGGTGTTCTCGCCTCCCTGGCAGGTTTGATCGTTGCGGCCCGTCTAAATAGCTCTACACCCAATGCTGGGGACGGTATGGAACTAGACGTTATTGCCGCTTGTTTCATCGGTGGTGCGTCGCCCACTGGCGGCATCGGTAAAGTGGTCGGCGCAGTGGTTGGCGCTTTTCTCATCGGCGTATTGAACAATGGCATGTCCATTATGGGAGTCGGGATCGATTGGCAGAAGGTGATCAAGGGCATCGTGTTGTTGCTTGCGGTTTTATTTGACGTGTACAATAAGAACAAGAATGCGTAGAAATCTATAGGCTTTATGTCAAACAAGGTGACAGTCACTTCGTAAGTGACTGTCACCTTTATCATCACAGGATGTTCACATGCACGACGCACTAAAGCAATTACTTCAAGAATAGCAGGAACTCCATTTCGCAAGATTTAATGAATCCACCGCATGTCAATTTGGCAATCGACTGGTTGAACGAGGAATAAATGAAAAGCTTCCAGCAACCCTTGATACCACCCGGGGTGATCACCAGCTTTTCCCCGCCGGTTAATATGGAACATCTCCTGATGATGATGAGTGGATTAAACGATTAATCCGCCTCGTATATGGGTGCGGTCATGGCTCGTAATCTACGGGGCAACGCCTCAAAGGTAAGGCAAGCGGCCGGTAGAAGCGTATTTATTATCTTAAAATTTTCTGTGCTCCTGATGGCGGTTGTTTCCCATTATTTTTGAAGATACTGGCGTGATAGGCAGGATCGCTGTCTCCGGTCTTGCACAGAAAGGAGATCATCAAATGGTTGTTCAGACTATCCGGGCTTATTTGGTGCAGGAGAAGTGAAATGGACCTAAATCCTGTTATCTCAATGCTGGGGCGCAGGCTGCGTTTGGCTGTCATCGGAGGTGGGCCAGGATCTTTTATCGGTGCGATGCATCGCCAGGCTGCCAGGCTGGATGATCGCTATGAAATTGTCACTGGCATGCTTTCTTCCAACCCTGCCCGTTCGAAAAAAGCTGGATTGGAACTTGGGCTGTCTCCTGACCGTTTGTACTCGAGTGTTCAGGAATTGCTCGATGGTGAGGCCTCTCGAAAAGATGGCGTGGACGTGGTCGCCATTATGACTCCAAACGACAGTCATTACGAATACTCCATGGCTGCATTGGAACATGGCTTTGATGTGATCTGTGATAAGCCCATGACCAACACGCTTCAGGAAGCGGAGGCATTGCATAAGAAAGTTCGGGAGTCCGGATTCATATTTTGCCTGACCCACAATTACACCGGGTACCCAATGGTCCGTCAGGCAAAAGCGATGGTTGAAGCTGGGCAATTGGGAACGATCCGTTTAATTCAAGTTGAGTATGTTCAAGGCGGAAAAGCCGATGAAGAAGCCTCCATTCCCAATGTGCTTCCCTGGAAATATGACCCGGTCCGGGGTGGGCCGTCTTTGGTAATGGGGGATATTGGAACTCATGCGCACAATCTCATACGTTTTATTACCGGCCTGGAAATGGCAGAAGTTTCAGCTGAGATCGGAAGTATCGTGCCCGGACGCCTCGTACATGATTTTGCCGGTGCCCTGCTTCGATTTGAAAACGGCGCCCGAGGAAGTTTTTGGGTTACTCAAGCCGCTGCCGGCGTGGAAAATTGCCTGCGCATTCGCGTCAGTGGAAGCAAAGGCAGCCTGGAATGGATGCAGGAATTTCCCCAGGTTTTGACTTTTAAACCGCTCCATGGGCCATCTGAAAACAGGACACCAAACGGACCGGAGACCCTGCCGCTAGCCGCACGTTCCAGCCGAATTGTCGCCGGGCATCCGGAGGGATTCCACGAAGGGTTTGCGAATATTTATTCTGATGCGGCTGAAGCCATTTGCGCCCGCAGATCAGGAAATAATGCGAATCCGTTGGCCCTTTATTTTCCGAATTCGTGGGATGGGTTGTTGGGTGTGCGTTTTGTGAATAGCGTTATTGAATCAAGTAAAGCCGATGGCAAATGGACAAAATGTTGAAAGTTGCCACAGCCCTGGAGTAAGGAACAGCAATGTCCAAAGCTGGAACTATTTTAGTTACCGGGGCTACCGGCAAGGTAGGCCGAGTATTTATCAAGCGCCTATTGGCAGAGCCAAAATTTGCCGCCCTAAACATTCGGGCTTTGTGCCACAGCCGTGAACTGGAAGCTCATGAACGCATACAAAATGTACATGGCTCCATCGAACACCGGGAGACAGTTGAAAAAGCGATGGACGGCGTGACGCACGTCATCCATCTGGCAACTTGCAAAGAAACTCCGGACCAGATCATGGATGTGGCTGTGAAAGGACTGTTCTGGCTGCTCGAAGCATGCCGCACCAGTTCCAATCTTCAGCAGTTTATTCTGATAGGGGGGGATGCCGGGATTGGACACTTCGTGTACCCGCGTCACAGCCCGGTGACGGAGGCTCAAAAACATTCGGCCTATCCCGGTTGTTATGCGCTTTCAAAAGTAATTGAAGAGGTGATGCTGGAACAATATTACATTCAATACGATCTCAATGGCTGCTGTCTGCGTGCGCCATGGATCATGGAGAAGGATGATTTCAAATATCAGCTCTCCTTCGGCGAGGATGTATTTGGCGGACCGCGCTGGCGGGATCTGGTCGGCGCTACCCAAGCAGACGAATATGTGCGAACACAAACCATCCCGGTCATGCTCGATCCAGAGGGCAAGCCGGTGAAACGCAATTATGTTCACGTGGAAGATCTGGTCAGCGCGCTTTTACTTGCCATTGATCACCCCCGGGCCCGGCAGCAACTGTTCAATATCAGTATGGATGAACCTGTAGATTATGGGGACATGAGCCGATATCTAACTGCGAGCCGCGGACTGCCTGCAGTGGAAATTAAGACTGCCTATCACTCCACCTGGCTGGACAATACAAAAGCAAAGTTGCTACTGGGCTGGCGTCCCGAGTATGACATGCGGAAAATGATCGATTCAGCCTGGGGGTATGTGCGGGAGCGACACGATCCCCGAACCGTCTGGTATCCCGGCTGAATACGAACCGTCCGAGACGCGCCTACCTTCGCTCGAATCCTGATTTCCCCGGATTCTAAGAAAACTCCCCATTTTTGGGCTTAATAACCTCTTGACTCGGGCTTAAGTTTTTGCTATTATGTTATCGATAACGGGAACGATACCGGGAACGATAACATGCGGCAAAAGACCGTTCGATCCACGATCAAGGAAGTCGCTTCTGTGGCCGGGGTGTCCATACAGACGGTTTCGCGCGTTATTAATGAGAGACCGGACGTCTCCTCGGAAACCCGTAAGCGCGTTCAAGCGGTGATTGACAGCCTGGGCTACCAGCCGAGCGCTCTGGCACGGAGCTTGATCAGCCAGCGCAGCCATACTTTGGGGGTGGTTACTGCCGGCCTAAGATATATTGGCCCTTCACGGACATTGAGCGGCATCGCTTCGGCGGCTGAAGAAGCCGGCTATTCCGTGCTACTAAAGGAACTCCCCGGCTTCGATGCGAATGACGTCGCACCCATTTTCCAGGCGCTGCTTTCCCGCCATGTAGACGGCATTATCTGGGCTGTGCCGGAAATTGGGGAAAATCGGAAATGGGTTAATAGCCCGCCCTCTGACGTGGAAATCTCCGTTGTCTATCTCACAATGCAGCCGCAAAAGAATATCCCCGTTGTATCCATCGACAACTATCTGGGTGGTCGCATCGCGACCTCTCACTTGCTGGAGCAAGGATATCGAAACATCGGACATATCTCGGGCCCATTGGATTGGTGGGAAGCACGCGAACGTATGACAGCCTGGAAGGATGCTTTGAAAGACGCAGGCCTTGAAGTTAAAGATAATCAATGGGCAGAGGGCAATTGGTCGTCAGCGAGCGGTGCCCAGGCGGTAGATAAACTTTTTGAACAATATCATGAAATGGATTCTATTTTTGTAGCCAACGACCAAATGGCGCTAAGTGTTTTGCGTGCCGTCAGCGAACGGGGCTTGAAAATCCCCGAGCAGATTGGCGTTGTTGGTTTTGACAATATCCCCGAATCTGCCTATTTCTGGCCCTCGCTGACCACCGTTGAACAAGATCAATATGAGGTGGCCAGATTGGCCGTTGAAGAAATGATCAAAATTATCGAATCAGGCTGGCAAGGACTGGATCCAGTAGATCCAAGGTCTATTGTGGTGCCGCCTAAACTGGTAGTAAGACAAAGTTCTCGACGTATCAAGGAAAAAGAAGGAGGTGTATTAACTGAGAAATAAACGAGCGCTGACAATAACGAAGGAGAAGTGCTTGCCTATTGATTGGTGTCTCCAGGCAAGCACTTCCGGGCGAGAGCCCGTTTGGAAAGGGCCACCCGCGTGCCCTGATTATAGCGTACCAAAATCTCCGCAAGGAGAAACAGACAATCCCAAATAGGAGAGAAGATCATGTTACGTTTAAAGTCGATCGCGTTTCTGATCATTGTTGCTTCACTGGTTCTGGCTGCGTGTCAACCGGCCGCTTCTGACGACTCGGCGAAAGTATGGACCTATGCTGATATGACCGTCGGTTTCCTGCAGACAGGTTCTGAAGGTGGCTGGCGCCAGGCA
>CAYUUJ010000023.1:0-11222 GCA_964447845.1 uncultured Anaerolineaceae bacterium | reverse complement strand
TTCAGGATGCTGTCGTTATCTACAAGATCCAATCGCAGGGTTCCGTCCCCCGTACCTGTGTTGACGGTCACGCTGTAAGTCGTCCCGGAGCCTGTAACTTCGTTGACACTTGAGCCCGAAATTGCTCCAGTTACTTGCGTAAGAAAATCGGCCGCATCCACACCACTCACGACTTCAGAGAACGTGACCGAGAAATGGACGGTAGCTGTGTTTGCCGGATCCGGGTCGATTCGCACAATGCCTGTCACGATCGGAAGATTCTTTACGATCGTGTATGACTCTCCAGAATTAAAGTTGCCATTGCCCGCTCCCACACCGCCCAAGGAATTGCTCGCCGAGTCTGCGATGGAATTGTCGTCCACCACATCCAATCGCAGCAGACCACTGCCGGAGCCGGTGTTCACCCGGACAGTGTAGATCGTACCTGAATCGGGGGTCACGCTTTCAATCACTGCTCCTGTAACGCCCGGGTCTGCATTCAATGCAAAGTCGTTGAACGGAGGGTTGATGTCCACTCCTGTCACAGCTTCTGAGAAGGTCACAGTAAAATTCACAGTGGCAGCATTCGTGGGATTGGCATCTGCAAGCGTACTTGATCGAACCGTAGGCGGGGGATCGAAGGCTAACTCAAATGCGCCAACATCCGGAGCGCTGCCTGCGAAATTGTCATTTATCCCGGGTATAACAACGCCTCGATCGATATTTGGGCTTGTTGGAATGAGCGTGAAATTGCCGGACGCGGGATCGGTCAATCCCGGAGGGTCTTCATATCCGCTACATTCGAGACCCGTCGCCGCGCACAGCCCGGCCAGCGCAGCATATTCTATGTTCTCCCACTTGAAATGAGGACCGCTTCGGCTGGTGTACCAGTTGTCATTGTTCCAGTCATGCCCGGACGACCCGGTAGGTACCTCTTCAAAACCAAATGCGCGATTTTGGAATATGTTATTGCGCATGACTGCGTTAAAAACCGGGCTGATCAGGTCCATGCCATTGGACGACTGGGAATTCGTCCAACTTGTATTGTGGTAGATCAACACCACGCCATCTGAATTTCGGTCCCATTTTATGCTTCGACCAGTGTAATTGCTGATCGTCGAACGCATCATCCAGGTGGGGCCTTGTGTGACAGGGGCGAATGAGGCGCCTACAAATACAGAATCAATCGTGTTGTTCCGAAAGCGAACATTGATACATGTGCCTTCCGGCTCCAATGCGTCGTCGCTCAGATGATGAATGTAGTTGTTGTAAATGTCTGCATCGAAGGCAATCCCGGGGTTCTCCAGGGCGGCCGATGAACCGGTATAAATACCGTTGAAGAAATGATGGACTTCGTTGCCGCGCACGATCGCGCCGATGTGACCTCTGACGATGATGGCGGTCCCTTCCATCGAGGTGCTCTTGACGGCGGCCCAGGGCCATTCGTTCACCGACGGGTCATAGATCTCGTTGTATTCAATGCGCGTATCGTTTCCCCGATCCTGGCCCCCGGTCCATTCAAAGAAAACGCCTTTCTGCAGGTTGTGGATCCGATTCTTGCGCACCACCACATGGGAGGCATCCTTCATGCACACACCGCAGCCATCCCCGATGCCGTAAAAGCGCATTTCAAAACCTTCGATCCAGATCCAATCTTTGCCGGTCACATTAAACGCCTGGTTCATGACCGCGATCTGCCAGGTATGGTTGGAAGGATTACCTGGACTTCGCACATATAGTTTCAATGATTCAAAGTACCAGCCCTCGTTCATCGGTACGCCGTTATGTCCGCGCGCTTGCATCAGACCTGAGTAATCATCGTATTGATAGAAGCGCTTTTGGTCACGCGCCAGATAGGCGGTGGATGCCGCGATTTTCGTGAACCATAAATTGTTCTTCCCGTCCACAGACTTCCAGGTCAGCCCATCCGCGCTCTGTGACCCGTCAAGGATCGCGCCATTCCCCGCGGCCTTGACCTGGATCCAATTGCCTCCGGAGCCCGAAGCAGGGAAAGAGACTGACTCGCGGTACACGCCATCGGCAACCAGGACTTGCGTCCCCGGACTTGCATGGTTTACCCCTTCCTGGATGGTTCGGAATGGTGCTGCAGCAGATCCATCGCCCCCCGGCGACGCATCGTCGTTTACATGCACGATCACGGCGGGCGTGAATTGAAGTTCGTCGGGTTGGGTTGTGGCTGTACCGCTGATCTCAGTAGAACCGTCGAGCACTCTGATGTTATATGTCGTTCCGGGTAAAAGCCCAAACAAGCTGCCAACGAGCCGACCGTCGTCAATGCGCACGAGATGGTGGCCGGAATGCCAATTTGGGTCGCTGCTTTGACGATACATTAATTGCGCTGTCTTCGGTAAATTTGCGCCGCTGACAACCACACCAATCGTCTCGATATTCGAATAAAGGTCTATCTGGGAAAAGCTCGCCAGAACAAGGGATGAGACCACCGAAGGTGCAGAGCGCGGATCTGTTCTGACGTCAATTGATTCAATGGCGCGGGGAGAGACGGATGTCGCGGCATAGGCAGATTGTCCGGATTCCGGCAGAATAATTAACTGGAGAAGGAGTAATATCAACGCGCTAATGCCACGCAGGAGACGCCTATTAGATCGGAAATTCATCGATCCCTCCTACAAGGCGTTTCCACTTGTCATTCGTGTAGTAAGTTAATTGGGTCATAAAAACATTTGGTGGGCAGAATGCCCACCATAAGATAATATCCCCATTCTCTCTCGCACGATACCCTAAAATATCCCCAAATTTTAATTGCCCGAGTGTCGATAAAGCTTTGGCAGCTGCTTCAACACCAGACCGGCCATTGATTAAGAAAGAGCGGCTCTCTGCTTGGGAGAGCCGCTCTTTCATCCGTATAATTCTTTTCTGAAAAACTCAGGCAAGGCGAATGCCGCCTTATGAATATCCTGATTGATATATTTATTCGTTCCCGGTGGATAGGATGCGATCAAGCCGTTGGTCCAGGGTGTATCCGAGAGATACATGAAGCCGATGCCGCCGCCTGGATAGGTGGGCACATGAGCATAATAGTAGGCCGGATTCTTCGTAAGGGCCCGGGCGGAGGCATATACCTGCTTGATCAGTGACGTGTCGAAGAAGGGCTGTTCACATTGCGTGGCTGCCGCGCCGCCGGGAACCAGGGCGCGTATCATCAGTTTATAGAATTCATCCGAGAATAAGCGTTTGGCCATGCCGATCGGATCCGTCGTATCGGAGATGATCACGTCGAATTGACCCGGGTTCTCCTCCAGGTAATCGAATGCATCCCGGATCAACAACTTGGAGCGCGCATCGGACCAGGGATCTCCAAAAAAAGTCAGGTGTTGTCGTGACAGGTCCACAACGCGCTGATCCAATTCGCAAACCACGGCCTCTTCCACGGACGGGTATCTCAATACTTGCTGCAGCGAACCGCCGTCTCCGCCGCCGACGATCAAGACGCGTTTCGGTTTCCCTGCGGCCAGCATGGGTACGTGCACGATCATCTCGTGATACCCCATGTTATCGCGCTCGGTCAACTGGATGATGTTATCCAGGATGAGCACGTTGCCGAAAAATTCGGTCTCTACGATTTGAAGATGTTGATATTGGGTTTGTTCATCCGCCAGGACGCGTTTCACGCGCAGCCCCTTGCGGTAGTGGGGGTGCAGTTCTTCCGTAAACCAGATGCTCATTGACTTTACCTATGGGGTCGGAAGGAATTTGGATTCGACTTCCGCCTCTCGATCCAATTTGCGAAGCGCAAAGCTTTCCGCCCCGAGAGCGTCCTTGATCTTCTGGATGACCGGCATCAGGTCCTTGTCAAGTGCGCAGCTGAAAAGGTCGATGGCAACATAGCCATACTCAGGCCAGGCATGCATACTTGCATGTGACTCTGCTAGGAGTAAAAAACAGGTAAAACCGTGCGGGCTGAATTTGTAAAAGCCCTCATCCACAACCGTCAGGCCACTTTTGCGGATGACCCTGATGAACAACGAGTATAACTTTCCGCTGTCATGCAGGATCTCCCGGTTGCAGTTGGAGAGATCCACGATGTAATGCTCTCCAAGTTTCAATGTCGCGTCCACTTTCACCTCCGAGGCGGGAATTAAATCGCAATTAGGTTTGATTTTCGTGCCTATGAGCCAGAATGTCAACCTTTTGTGTGAATGAATTTCACTTTCGCCCGCGGGATTTCGCGCCGGCCGGCAGCGCGTTGTGTGGTTAAATTACACCGATGATTTTCCTGTTGATCGAATTCCTGGATGAACTTGTCTTTGGGGCGCTGGAGGCAGCCTGGCCGTTCATCCGCACCGACCTCGGACTAAATTACGTCCAGATCGGTCTGGCGCTCAGCCTGCCGGGTTTTCTGGCAAATTTTATCGAACCCTTTATTGCAATTCTGGGGGATGTCTGGAAGCGGCGCGCCCTCGTCGTGGGTGGCGGAATTATCTTCGCCTTATCTCTCTTCCTCACCGCTTCCAGCCTGTCCTTTACGGTCCTGCTGATTTCATTCATTCTGATCAATCCCGCCTCCGGTGCCCTGGTTGGTCTATCACAAGCCACCTTGATGGATTCGGATCCTGCCAGGCGCGAGCAGAACATGGCGCGTTGGAATTTTGCCGGCTCAGTGGCCGTTGTTTCCGGTCCACTGCTTCTGGGCGGCGCAGCTTATGTTGGATTCGGTTGGCGCGGCGTCTTTGCAGCGCTCGGCACATTGGCAGTCATTATTCTGCTCCTGGCCTGGCGCCGAATACCAATCTCCGGGGCTGAACATCCCTCGATCCCGCGCTGGACAGATATCACGTCCGGCCTTCGCAATGCATTCTCTGCCTTGCGCAACCGGGAGACTTTACGCTGGCTAATCCTGCTCGAATTCTCAGACCTGATGGGAGATGTATTGTTCGGCTTCATCGCCCTATATTTTGTGGATGTGGCCGGCTTGTCACCAACCAAGGCTGTGCTGGCAGTAGTGATCTGGTCGGGGGTCGGCTTGGTGGCAGATTTTCTGCTGATTCCACTCCTCGAACGCGTGCGAGGCCTGGATGCCATGCGCGTGACTGTGATCTTCGAAGCAATACTTTTCCCAATTTTCTTACTAACCCCGTTTGTCTCCTGGAAATTATTCCTGATCGCAATGCTCGGCATATTCAATACGGGCTGGTATGTCACATTACAGGCTAAGTTGTATGATTCCATGCCTCCCAGGATGAGCTCATCCGCCATGGCGCTGGGGAATGTAGCCGGGTTGTTTGGAAAACTGCTTCCGTTTGGTATCGGGCTGGCCGCGCAAGCATATGGCCTGGGCACAGCCATGTGGCTGCTCCTGGCTGGTCCCCTTGTGCTGTTAATTGGATTGCCGCGTAATGCTTTGCGCGTCTCTTCAAATTAGGACTATACTCTCGTTCGATGCTTTATTCCCTTTACCTCCACATCCCGTTCTGTCGCCATCGCTGTGCGTATTGCGATTTCAATACCTACGCGGCACAGGAGTCGTCCATTCCAGCGTATGTGAAAGCCCTTTGCCGAGAGATCCAGGTCGCGGCGGAGTCTGCCCCGTCGCGTTTGCAGGTCCATACAATATTTTTCGGTGGTGGCACTCCTTCATTGCTGACACCTGCCCAATTCGAGTCGATCTTAAAAACCATTCAACAGAATTTCGATCTGGTGGATCCCGAGATCACGATCGAAGCCAATCCCGGTACCGTTACATCGGATGCATTACGCGAGCTTCGTTCATTGGGTATCAATCGGATCAGTTTTGGTGTGCAATCTGCGGATCCGGATGAGCTGCGCATGCTTGAACGCGAACATGATTATTTTGACGTGATCAACGCGGTCACCTGGGCGCGGCAGGCGGGATTCGATAATTTGAACCTCGACCTGATCTATGGGCTCCCGCTTCAAACCCTGGACCGTTGGCAGGCTACCGTTAAATTGATCCTGGGGCTCCATCCTGACCATATTTCTGCTTACGCTTTGACTCTCGAACATGGCACACCATTCGGCCGCTGGTCGAAGCGCGGACTTCTGCCGATCCCCGATCCAGATGTCGCGGCGGATATGTACGAATGGGCTGCGGGGATTTTAAAAACTGCCGGTTTTGAGCAGTACGAAATTTCCAATTGGGCATTGCCCGGCCGGGAATGTCGGCACAATTTGCAATACTGGCGGTCTCTGCCATATCTGGGTTTAGGCGCCGGCGCACACGGCTATGCAAACGGCCGTCGTTATTCGAACGCTCTGCGTATTAAAACTTATATTGACCGCCTTACGGTGGATAGCGCGATTTCCTCGAGGCTCGAATTTCCGCTCACGCCGGCTACCGTAAATTATCATCGCCAAACTTTGCAGGACGACATGAGCGAGACAATGATCACCGGCCTTCGTCTCACTCGCGAAGGTGTAGGGACTGCCGATTTTCACGCTCGCTTTGGTCAGGATTTGGAAACGGCGTACCGATCCGAAGTTCAGGATCTGACCCGGCTCGGTTTATTGGAATGGCAGGCAGATCATTTGCGCTTGACAGAACGCGGTCGGTTGCTAGGAAATCAAGTATTTCTAAGATTTGTATAAAAAAATGCGCAAGTTCACTTGCGCATTTTTTTATTGGGTATGGTTATCTATCTAGAACGGACTACATAGACAATAGGGCTCAGGATACCAAGTGGAATTTGAGCCACAGCCCTCAGGTGGCGGCTGACAGCCACTCGGAGTAGTGCGAGGCTTCGGTGTGGTCGGCTCATCACGCGGGCAGAGTTGCGGCTCGAAGCCTGTGGGTGAAAATCCGAATGCCTCCCGGCAGGCATTATCCACCGCGAAGAGAGCTTTGAGCGGGTAGTGGATTTTGTCTTTCACCGGCGAGCCCGCCTCGGTTTCCGTGAAGCGATCCACGTAGTCGAGTTTTTGGACGTCCTTTAGGCCGGCATCTGAGATCACCCCCAGCATAAAGACCGTCCCAGCCCAGGATTTCTTGAAGGCAAATTGGATACTCGCCGGCAATGCGCCGTTGGTGCGCACCCAGGCCATGTCTGGATCTGCATCTCCATTCCCGCCGTTAAATATCAAAGATTCATATCCGTCTGTGACCACAGGTGCATCGTCGGTCTCACCCGATAATCCGCCGGTGTTGTGGTTCTTATCCTGGAAGATCTGTACATTGGCCGTATCCCAGGTGGTCGTATACATTGGATGAGCCCAGATAATGTAATCACCGAAGCCATCGTGGTTCTGGTCCAGTTCCACACCGAAGTTGATGCCCATTGCGTTATTGGGATCCGCACCGATCAGCTCAACCGATACGTACCACCAATCAGTGTCCTGGCCCACCGTGTAAGTCACAATATCCAGATCCGCGACGTACGTCATATCCTGCAGGAATGGGCGTTCCAGGCGGTTGATGCGATAGGAGTCGCCATACGGAGCGCGCCGCTCAGGCGCTGTTCCCTGGGATTCGACGTCGTATACGATCTTCCCAGTGCTGGGAACAGCCGGTGTCATAATGTGACTGACCGCGGCTGAAGCCGTGATCGGAATCATTGTGGCGGTCTCGGCGCCGATCGGCTGGTTTGAAACCGGACTCGATCCGGCAGCCGGTTGAGTCCCTGGCGCGCCGCCCGGTATATTACAAGCCAGGATCGCGATCAGGATGATCATGAAAGCTGGAATTAAAGAACGGATGGATGGAGAAGTCATAGGGGTTTCCTTTCTCGAAATCAACCGAACCTGCCTAAGGTTTAAAGATTACCGTACATGTGCAACTTTCCTGGTTCCACTCATACCCGGGAGAGACGCAGTAATCCGGCTGAACACAGGCACGCGGAGTTTTTCCGGATGTTGGCGCTTCTCTCGGGCACAATTGAGGTTCAAAACCGTTGGGTTTAAATCCAAAGGCTTCGCGGCAGGCATTGTCAATCGCAAAGAGAGCTTTCAAGGGGTAAAAGACTTTATCCTTGACCGGTGAGCCGGCTTCCGCTTCGGTGAAGCGATCTACGTAATCCAATTGTTGAACGTCGTCCAACCCGCCATCTGCTACCACTCCCAGCATAAAGACGGTTCCGGCCCATGATTTTTTGAAGGCAAATTGGATCGTGGCTTGAAATCCTGCATTGACACGCACCCACGCCATATCCGGGTCGGCATCCCCCGGACCGCCATTAAAGATGAGGGTCTCGTATCCGTCGCTCGTGATCGGCGCGTCGGATTTTTCACCTGAAAGGCCGGCTGTATTGTGATTCTTGTCCTGGAAGATGCGAACAGGGATCGTATCCCAGGCGGGCGAATAGGGCGGATTGGCCCAGACCACATACTCTCCAAACCCATCATGGTCGAGATCGAGCTCGACTCCGTAATTAATCCCAAGTGTATTATTTGGGTCTGTACCGATCAGCTCAACCGATACATACCAGAAGTTGTCATCCTCGCTGACCATGTAAGTGACGATGTCCAGGTCCGGAAGATAGGTCATGTCCTGCATGAAAGGGCGTTCCAGGCGGTTGATGTCGTACGAATCGCCATACGGCGCCCGTTTTTCCGCGGCTGTGCCTGAAGACTCCACGTCGTAAACCAATCTGCCGGCCGGTGCAGTATCGGAGGGCAGAATGAGGTGGGTGAGTGCGACGGTGGGCGTGAAAGGTACGAGTGTGGCAGTCTCGGCGGCCGCCGGTTGAATTGGCTGATCAGGGCTTGCCGGTTCGAGGCTCGCGGCTGGTTGAGTGTTCACCGCGCTTCCCGGCACGTTGCAAGCCAGAATGGCAATCAGTATGATCATAAAAGCAGGAAATAAAGATCGTACGGTTTTTACGGACATCAATGCTCCTTTGATTAACGATTTCTAATTATCTGTCTTCTTGAGACAAAACACAAGCAGTCTGTAGTCCTGCCTCGCGCGCAGAACTTATGGTCTGGGGGGTGCCGGTTGAAGTGGACACAAGCGCGGCTCAAAGCCGGTAGGCCGTTTAACAATGCCAAGCGGTTCGCGGCAGGTATTATCAAAGGCGAAAAGGTTGCCGAGCGGATAGTACGCCTTTTCCCTGACCGGCGAACCAGCCTCCTGCTCTTCAAACCGGTCCACGTAATCTTGCTGACCCACATCGCGCAGACCGGCATCCGCCATCACGCCCAGCATGAAGAACATGCCGGACCATTCCCGCTTAAACGCGAATTGCAAGGTGGATCGGTAGGATTCATGAATACGTATCCATGCGATGTCAGGATCAATGTCTCCCTGACCGCCGTTGAATACCAGGGTTTCATATCCATCGCCCGCGAAGGGAGCATCCGATATTTCCGAGGAAAGCCCACTGGTGTCATGATTCGTGTCTTCAAAAATTTTAACCGGAGCAGATTCCCATTCGGTTGAATATGGTGGATGAGCCCAGATTATGAAATCACCGAAACCATCATTATTCGTATCCAGGTCCAGGCCATAATTGATCCCAAGCGAATTATTCGGATCTGCGCCGACTAACTTCACCGAGACGTACCAGAAGTTGTCATCCTTTACGATACTAAATGTAAAGATATCAAGATCGGGGATATAGGTCATGTCCTGCAGAAACGGTCGTTCGAGAAGATTGAGGTCATACGAATCCCCGTACGGTGCTCGCTTATCAGAGCCTGTGGTTTCAGACACCACGTCGTAAATCACCTTGCCGGGCAGCGGCTCGGCGGGTTCCAGAATGTGGGAGATCTCTTGAGTAGGGGTCGCTGCTACCTTTGTGGGCGGCTCAAGGGTACTCGTCGGGTTGGGAGTGTTTTCTTCGACCGGCTCCAGGCTTGGAAGAGCCGCCGGATCGGTTACAGTAGGAGATGGACCATTACAAGCCGAAGTGAGAATGAGGCTCATCAAAACAATGGGGACAAATCGATGGAAATTATTAAGCGACATGATTCCTACTGTTGGGTCACCGTATTCCAGATCGCAGGTGCGATGTGGGTTAGGTCTGTAAAAGCTTGGTTAATTTTCTCTCTTATACCGGAGTGACCAAAGATCAAAGCTGGAACCGGGTTAAGGGTGTGGCGCCGCACAGACAGGTCTTCCATGTTGCCGTGATCGGAGCTGATCAAAATGATCCCTTGCTCAAGATTCCAATCCTCCAACAGTCCCGCCAGGACGCCGTCGAAGACCTCGAGTTGGTCGACCGCCGATCCCATATCCTGTTTATGGCCGGCATAATCACTGGCCCAATATTCGAACATTGAAAAATCATACTGGCCGGCCAGCCGCGCCAACTTAATTCCGGCCTCCCGCGGACTGTAGAGCGGTGACTCGGGAAACCCAAGGAAATTCTGCCAGCCTCGGCCTGTGAAATCCGCAGAAAGGGCGCGACCTTCGAAATAATCTTCTTTTGTAAACAGCGGCAGCCCGGCATTCGTGACTGCCATTGGGATCGAAGAATAAATACGCTTTCCGGAATCTATCCCTTGAAAATAACGCGGTGGGTAGGCGTTCAACAAAGCACAGGCTTTTCCTTCGCGGTTCAATCGTGCAAATAATGATTTACCGGTCAGGTAGGATGCAACTTCCGGATTGGGCTTGGGTCCATAGTGGTAACCGAGTTCGGCCGGGATGTTGACCCCGGTCAAGAGCACCGCCTGTCCGGTAGCTGATTGTGGATACCCGGCTACCCCGAGGCAGGCGTCGAGTGAAGCCAGGGTTGCATGCGGTCCGTGATACGGTGCAGCCTGACGTGTGAGGGTTTGCCCGCCGAGCAGGTCCTGCAATACGGGCATTTTGGCGTTTGAGAACGGATTGATATCCGGATTATTTTCCCCGAGTCCAATACCATCTAAAAAAAGAAAAAGGAGTTTCACGTGTTGGCCGCTGCGAGTGGCTCAGCTGAAGGTCATTCCAGTGAGACCCGCACCCGGTTTGAATCAATGCCGCCGACCTGCCGCCAAAGTTCATTTCCCTGCGGGTCGAAGAACACAAAGGTGGGCGTAAATTCGAAGTTGTAAATGGGTGCGAGTTGCCGACCTACCGAACTCTGCAAGTCGATGCGGATGATGTGTAGTTGATCTCCAAATTCCTCTTCGATCTGATCCACGGTCGGAGCCAGCGCTGCGCAATCCAGGCAGTAAGGGGATTGAAATTCCAGTAAAACTGGTGTACCCGCCCCGATCATCGCCTGTACTTCTACCGCGCCGCCTTCCAGGGCAGTTTGACGAGGATGTAACGTGATCCAGGTGGTCGCCAGGCCCGCAGCGGCGAGCCGGCGTACGATCCTCGATGC
>CAYUUJ010000022.1:0-11251 GCA_964447845.1 uncultured Anaerolineaceae bacterium | reverse complement strand
AATGTCAATGAAGGCCTCATCCTTTTTATTGCAGAGCGGCTGGGATTAAAATATAAGCTTGAGGATCGAACCATTGGCCTTCTTGGTATGGCATTTAAGCCGAATAATGATGATATCCGTGCCTCGCTTAGCTATAAGATGAAGAAAGTCATGCAGCTCAGGGCCAGGCAGGTCTTGACCACCGATCCATATGTCACAATAGATCCTGAGTTGGTGTCATTGGAAGATGCCATCGCGAGGAGTGATATTCTGATCCTGTGTGTTCCTCACAAGCAGTATAAAGATCTCGATACCGGGGGCAAACCGGTTGTTGACATCTGGAATTATCTTGGGAAAGGATCTCTCATCTGATAGGTGATAATTTAAATGAAGATATTAGTGACTGGCTCGGCTGGATTTATTGGCGGATATGTTGTGGAAGAATTGCTCAACCATGGCCATGTGGTCTATGGCATTGATAATTATTCTAAATATGGAAGAGTTGAAAAATCTTATGATGGACATCCGAATTACCATTTCGTTGAGGGTGACGTAAAAGATGTCGCACTACTGAAAAATATGATCGAGGATTGTGATCAGATCCTCGCAATGGCGGCTGTCATTGGTGGGATTTCGTTGTTCCATGAGTATGCCTATGATTTGCTCGCCGAAAACGAACGGATCATAGCATCTGCATTTGACGCGGCTGTATGGGCATATAAAAATAAGCGCCTCAAGAAGATTAATGTCATGTCATCCTCGATGGTCTTTGAAAGCACAGACCACTTTCCCACCGAAGAGGGCGACCAGTTCAGGTGTCCGCCGCCTCTTTCCACGTACGGATTCCAAAAATTAGCGACAGAATATTTTGCCAAAGGAGCCTGGGAGCAGTATCAGCTCCCATACACGATTGTGCGCCCGTTTAATTGTATTGGAACAGGCGAGAAGCGCGCCATTAGCGACAGGATAATCCTTTCTGGCAATGTAAAACTAGCCATGAGTCATGTCGTCCCCGATCTTGTCCAGAAAATCTTAAAGGACCAAAATCCGCTCCATATCCTGGGTAG
Source organism: uncultured Anaerolineaceae bacterium (assembly GCA_964447845.1). Classification (GTDB taxonomy): domain Bacteria; phylum Chloroflexota; class Anaerolineae; order Anaerolineales; family Villigracilaceae; genus DASXQN01. The sequence goes on along the minus strand of CAYUUJ010000022.1, from coordinate 10,205 downwards.
CGGCGAACAGGTTCGCCACTATACCTATGGTGGCGACCTTGCAGAAGGGATCCGACTGTGCATGGAAAACGATAAGGCGCTGAACGAGGATTTCAATCTTTCGACCGCCGTCTCAACCACTGTTCTCGAATTGGCTGAGCTGATCTGGAAAAAAATCAGAGGTGTTGAACCATTCAGCTATATAAGTGATACTCCCTTCAAATATGATGTTCAGAAGCGCGTCCCTTCAGTAGAAAAAGCCAGGCAGATACTTGGGTTCGAAGCAAAAACATCCTTGACTGATGCACTCGATGAAATTATCCCGTGGGTAAGAGAGCAAATCAAGAGCGGAGGTATATAGTATTAATGGATGTCCAAAGTATTTATGCGCGAAGATTTACACCCGACCTGAAATTTCGCGTCGAGATGTGGAAAATCCTCTGCCGCGTCTTTTTTCAGCGATATATTCTCAAGGACTGCCGTGTGATCGAAATTGGTGCAGGCTATTGTGAATTTATCAACAACATTCAGGCGGGGCATAAAACTGCCGTGGATATCAATCCGGATGTTAGGAACTTTGCCGCAGCGGATGTTGAGATTGTCATAAATAGCTCAGACAAAATGTCTGATATTCCCGATAATTCGGCCGATGTGGTGTTCGCCAGTAACTTCTTTGAACATCTCACTCGTTCAGAAATCATAGCCACTTTTCATGAGGTATACCGTGTCCTTGCACCTGGCGGTAAATTCATGGTCTTACAGCCAAACATTCGTTTTTGCGGGAAGGATTACTGGATGTTTTTTGACCATGTTACTCCGGTCGATGATCGTGCGTTTGTGGAAGCTTTGGAGATCAACGGATTTGAAATAATCGAGGTGATTGAAAGATTTCTTCCTTATACGACCAAAAGCCGCTTGCCGAAGACGACATTCCTTGTTGAACTATATTTGCGGTTTCGGATTGCATGGCGTTTTTTCGGTCAGCAATCATTTATCGTAAGCCGCAAACCAGCATGAGCATTGCCCCTCAAAAATATATCGACATTATCATCCCGGTCTATAACGAGGGGGATAATATTCGCTCTCTCCTGGAGGCTTTTGAGCGCGACGTACAAACCCCGATCCGAATATTGATATGTTATGACTACGAGGATGACACAACTCTGACGGCATTACAGGAAATTTCCAGCCGTTTTGAGATCATACTGGTTAAAAACGAGGGTCGGTACGCACATGGGGCGGCTCTGAGTGGATTCCGTTATAGTGATGCGCCTGCGATAATTTCTTACATGGCAGACGATGATTACAATGCTGCTTTGATTGACGAAATGGTGGATTTGTTCTGGGAGGGGAATGATATTGTTTGTGCCAGCCGCTTTATCCCCGGTGGTTCCATGGTTGGTTGCCCTTGGCAGAAGGAATTGCTCGTCCGGGTAGTGGCATTCAGTCTGCATTATTTTGGCCGTTTGCCTGTCCACGACCCAACCAATGCTTTTCGACTGATCTCGCGGAGATTGCTAAAGAAAATTGAAATAGAATCATCCGTGGGCTTTACATATAGTATCGAAATTCTTGCGAAATGCCATCGTCTCGGTTTAAAAATGTCAGAAGTGCCGGCGCAGTGGTTTGAGCGCACTCAAGGATCAAGTCGCTTCAAAGTTTATCAGTGGGCCGCAGCCTATTTACGTTGGTATTTCTATATCTTTGAAACTTCATATTTGTATAGAAAAGGCATATTCAAACAACCCAAACTATAGGATCGGCCTGTATGTGTTACGCTACGAAGACCCCGTATTTCTAACCCCCACGACTTTTTATATTGCCAACGATATTTTGATGGTGGTGATGAAGACGGTAAATATCCGGTACGTGATGAGCCTGGTTGTGTTGTTGATTCTGCAAATCCCTCTGGGTTTGAGCAGTTTGATCCATAAGCGCTTTTCTGCTGCCGCCCGAGAGCCGGTCTTGGGTTAGAATCTGCCAATCGTAAACTCAAGTATGGCAATGGGCTTTTATGCGTTCAAATCCGTCGCTTATTTGTTTAAAAGTCAGTGAAGAGTTAAGGATCATGTATCTGAAAATTCGATCTTTCAAGCCAGTGAGTTTTGAGAAATAAATGCCTATCGCGGTGGTTATTCCGACCTACAATGAAAGTGGTAACATTGAGCGCCTGGTCAATGAAATCATCTCCCTGCCGATCGACGCGCGGGTGATCGTTGTTGACGATAATTCACCGGACGGCACAGGGGTGCTGGTTGACGGGATTTCCAGCCATGAGATGCGTGTATCTTGTCTGCATCGCCCGGGAAAATTCGGGCTTGGCACAGCCCATATAGACGGGATGCGCCGGGCATTTGAGTTGAATTGCGATCCCATCCTCACCATGGACGCGGACTTTTCACACCGCCCGCTCTACATCCCCGCTTTGCTGTCTGCGTTGGATAGATTTGATGTAGTCATCGGCTCGCGCTATACCTCCGGGGGCGGAATGCAGGGTCGAAGCACACCCTTGCGGGTGGTCAGTTGGGGAGCCAACCTGTTCGCAAGAATTGCACTGGGCCTCAAGGCCGCCGATTGCACGGCGGGCTTTCGCGTTTATCGTCGGGTTGTCCTGGAATCGATCGAGCTCGATCGGGTATTCTCAAATGGATATTCGTTCTTGATTGAGATGTTATTTCTGTGCCAGACGCATGGTTGGCGCATTGGTGAGGTGCCGATTATGTATCAGGATCGATTGACCGGTGTATCCAAAATTTCGCGCCCGGAAATCTATAAAGCCATGTATACCGTGCTGCGCCTGGCGTGGCGGCGTGCTAGGAAGGTCAAAGATGCACTGTTATGGCGTATAGGTGCCTGACGATTCTCGGTGGCGGTAGGAGGGATTCCCGAACCACCCTTTCCTGCAAGAGGAGCGATTGGTGAATCTGATTCCCGGTGAAAATATTGCATGCAATATATGCGGCTCAAGCGATTCGATTCTGCTTTACCCCAGTACACTGACCAGCCTGACGCCCAGCCTGGATGACTTTCGCTGCACGAGTGCGGCCTACGGCATCCATCCACCCATCGCCCGTTGTAACGTGTGCGGTCTTACCTATGCCAATCCGCGCTGGGAAGCCTCCGTGATCAGGGAAAGTTATAGTATGGTTGAGGATCCCTTATACGTTGAAGAACGTGAAGGCCGGGTATTAACCTTTCGCAGGAATTTGGCACCCCTGGAGAAACTGATTGCGCAGAATTCCCAAACCCGCCGATTATTGGATGTGGGTTGCCATGTGGGTGTCATGGTGGAATTGGCCCAGGAACATGGCTGGGAAGCATGGGGTGTTGAGCCTTCCAAGTGGGCCTCCGAGCATGCACGTTCGCGGGGCTTGCACGTCATTACCGGTACCCTCCATGATGCCCAGGTGCCGGATGATTATTTCGATGTTGTGACGATGTGGGATGTCATTGAGCATCTTTCAGACCCGGCTGCCGAGATGCGCAATGTTTGCCGCGTTTTAAAGCCCGGTGGTGTTTTTGCCATACACACGATCAACATCGAGAGTTGGTTCGCGCGCTTGCTGGGCAAACGCTGGCCCTGGCTGATGGAAATGCACCTCTACTTTTTCTCGCCCCGCACATTGAGCAGGCTGCTCGAGCAGTCCGGTTATGCGGTGATCCGCTGGAGCGCACAGGGACGATTTTTGCGCTTGGGGTATTTCATCAGTCGAATTGAGCCTTATAGTAAACCGATCTCAGGAATACTCAGCGCGATCACTTCCAAATTTAATGGCAACAGCTTTGCGATCCCCGTTAATTTTGGGGACTTATTTACGCTCTATGCCCGTAGGAAATAGCCGGTCAGGTATGGCGAAACTTTGAAGTCCTTCTCTTGGATTAACGTCTGTCCGGCGTCGGGCGGGAAGAATTGTATGAATCAGATCCGAATCCGGGTCTTGAGCTTTCGAGTATCTTCCTGGAACAGTGCGGCTTACTTGCCGCGCTGTCTGGAGAGTTTAAGCAGCCAGACTTTCAAGGATTTTGAAGTGATCGTCGTGGATAATGACTCGACAGACGGCGCGCTGGATGCCCTGAGACCCTATGAATCAAGTCTTCACCTGCGCATCGAGCGACTCTCGGAAAACATGGGTTTTGCCGGCGCCAACAACCTGGGCGCTCAGCTTGCTCAAGGTCAATGGCTGGCGCTGCTGAACCCGGATGCCTTTCCTGCTCCCGATTGGCTGGAGCAATTGCATAGAGTCGCTGAAACACAACCTGCTTCCTTCTTCACCTCTCGCCAGATTCTGGCGGATCGGCCGGATCTCTTAGACGGAGAAGGGGACGTTTACCACATCAGTGGTCTGGCCTGGCGGCGAAATTATGGGTTGCCCGTCTACCCGACTGAAGCCCTGCACGAAACCTTTAGTGCTTGTGCTGCGGCGGCTCTGTATCCTCGGCAGGCATTTCTGGAAGCAGGCGGGTTCGATGAAGATTATTTTGCCTACCAGGAAGATGTGGATCTGGGGTTTCGCCTGCGCCTGCGCGGCTTGCGCTGTGTGTTCGTTCCACAAGCGGTCGTCTACCATATCGGCTCCGCCAGCTACGGCAGGGCCAGTGACTTCGCCATCTATCACGGACATCGCAACCTGGCCTGGACGTTTATCAAGAATATGCCCGGTATTCTGGTGTGGCTCCTGCTCCCGTTACATATTCTCGCCAGCTTGATCTTCCTGGTCTGGTTTACATTAACCGGGCACGGGAACGCCATCTGGCGTGCTAAAATAGATGCCGTCAAAGGTCTAGACGTTATGCTGCGTAAACGCAGACAGATTCAGCTAGAGAGGCGCGTATCCGTGGTTGAGATCTACTCTCAAATGAACGCTGGCTTATGGGCGCCTTTTCGGGCCTTTCTAAGCCGCCGTCAGACAGGGCAAGGCGGCTCATGAGCGAATTCTCCGGTGGAATTCCGGACAAGCGGGATCTGTTAGTGACGATCTCCGTTGTGAGTCACGGAAATACTCAGGAACTGAAGTATTTGCTTTCCAGCCTGCTCGAGCACGAAGATGTCGGTCGCATGCAGTTGATCGTGACGGATAACCTGGATCACGATCTTCCGGATTTGGACGGTTCAGTGTGGGGCGATTTTCTTCTTATTCGCAACCCGCGCCCACAAGGCCTGGCCCGAAACCATAACCTCGCGTTCCGCAAAGCGCGCGGGCGCTATTTCTGTGTATTAAATCCCGATGTTGTTTTTATTCAAAATATCTTCCCGCCTCTTATCCGGCATCTGGAGGCCAACGCGGGAATCATTGTCGCTCCTTTGGTGGTTGATTCCAGGGGTGTTCCGCAGGATTCCTTCCGAACGCTGCCGCGGCCTTTTGAACTTGTGCAACGCAGGCTGCAGACGTCCCTGCCTGCGCCCGAGCTTCCCGCAATGGGCGGAAATATAACCCCGGAATGGATCGCGGGGGTCTTTCTCATGATGAAGAGCGAGGTTTTTGACCGGCTGGGCGGCCTGGATGAGAAATACCGGTTGTATTTTGAGGATGTGGAATTTTGCACGCGCGCCCGCTTGAAGGGGTTTTCCCTGCTGGTGGATAAAGATCTATCCATCCGGCACGATGCCAATCGGTCGAGCCGGAAAGATGCCCGCTATCTGTTTTGGCATTTGCAAAGCGCCTTCAGGTTTTTCACGTCTGCGGTGTACAGGCAGGCGCGAGACCGCGGCGAGAATAAGAATATCTAAGACCCTATCCGTAAACCTTGAGTTTCTGACCGCACTTCGCAGTAACTCAGTGCAGGCTCCGGCACACCATTCGTGCCGCCGCAGCGGCCCGCCGGTGCGAGACGGCAAAGTCTCGAAGACACTAGAGGGGCGGAACTTTTGGTGACTTCCTGCCCTGGTGACTTGGTGGTGAGTGTACGGATAGTCTTCAAACACGTTATGACTTTTGAAGCGGGGGATGAGATTGCAACGAATGTTATAATTTTTTCTCCAACCTCCAGCTTTATCTAAAATGACAATTTCAACTTCTGCTGCCTCTGCCTGGAAACGCCCTCGCGCCGTTTTGACGGTGTACGGGCTGCTCGGGGGTATCTGCCTGGTATGGGCGGTTTTGAATGTTATGGCGATCGACTCTGATCCAAATAACAGGATTTTATTCGGGTTGTCATTCCAACGCCTGGTCCTGGTAACGTTGGGCTTGCTCACGGCGGCTGGCCTGATCGGCTCCGGTTTGAAGATCTGGAAAGATCCCCTTTGGACGGAAACCTGCTGGGGGGCGCTCGCCTCCGGCCCGCGCTCGGGGACACGCGTTCGGTGGCTGAGTCTATTGATATTCTGCCTCAGTTGGATATACGTCTTTACGCCACTGGACCGCTTCGGTGACTTTCAATCCTATCTGGATCGGCTGCATCCATTTCTGATCTGGCTCTTGTTCTTTGGCGGGCTGACCCTTCTGATCTCCCTGCTCGGAAAATATACGATTACCCAGCAAGAGGTTGGAAACGCACTCCGCTCCCGAAGACAGGCTATTGCTGTCGCCTTACTCACTATCCTCTCCGGGATGGCAATTATTGGATTGAGCAGTTGGCTTAATTTATACCGCCGCGAAGATTACACCTATGGCGCCGGTGTGCCCGTGCTTGGGCTGCAAGTTCTGCTTGCGCTCGGCGCCGCGCTATTGCTGCACTATGTCGGGTTGACCAGGACCCTTGGACGCATCAAGCGCCTGGACCTTTGGGTGTGTCTCATCCTGTGGGGGCTGACAGCCTTCTTGTGGGTACGCGAGCCGGTGCCTCCGAGTTACTTTAATACCGGTCCGTATCCACCGAATCATGAATATTATCCGTTCTCGGATGCCGCTCTGTACGACCTGAGCAGTCAGTATATTCTTATCGGGCAGGGTTTGAATTCCGGCGCCGCTTTCGATCGTCCACTCTACTTGCAATTTCTGTTCTTCCTGCATCTTGCGGCCGGACAAAATTACGAGCATATCGTAAATATCCAGTCTGCGATTCTGGCTCTTTTCCCGGTCTTCCTTTATCTGATCGGAAAAGAATTAGCCGGCCGGCCGTTTGGAATTGGATTGGGCGTCCTTTCAACATTGCGCGGGTTGAATACCATTGCGGCTGCGTCCATGATCGATCTCGGTAGTCCAAAACAACTGCTGACCGATTTCCCCATGGCCCTCGGGACGGCGATCCTGGTTTACTTGATCGTGAAGTGGCTCAGGCGGCCCGGGGAGAATCGCCTCTTTGTGTTTTGGGCGGGTGGGGTGCTGGCGTTGTTGTCTCTCATCCGCACCAATGCTGTTCTGCTCATTATTCCCGTTGCCATCTTGCTGATCGTCGTCCATCGTCGTAAATTGATAATGGCGCTTGCACAGCCGGCCGTTTTACTTTTAATGCTGCTGGTTACCATCCTGCCCTGGGGCATTCCAAGTAAAACCTTGATGTGGGATGTCTATATTTTGAAATTTCAGGATGTGATCCAGCAAAGGTATGGCGGTGGGAGTTCGTTATTCGCATCCCGAAATATAGCTCAGTTGCAAATGGAAAGTCTCAACCCCCTTGAGATCGGTTCAGCGGGTGAGGCCCCTAAATTAGCCGCTTTGCGGTCTGCGGATCGGCAGCTCGATATCGGTTTCATTCCCCGCCATTTTTTTCAAAACCTGCTTACCTCCTTTCTCATCCTGCCTGCTTCTCCCGAACTGCACGATCTGCGCTCCACGGTTAAGGAAGTATTTCCATTCTGGCGGCAAGCCTGGGACGGCTCGTTTGGGGCTGGTGTGGCGGTCTTTCTTGCCGCACAGTTTGTTTTATTTTCCTTCGGGGTGGGGATGGCCTGGAGGCGCGCCGGGCTGGCGGGCCTTGCGCCACTGGCGGTGTTTTTGGTTTATCAACTGACAAATGCCCTGGGTCGTACTTCGGGCGGGCGCTTTATCGTCCCCGTGGATTGGATCGTCCTGCTCTATTACCTGCTCGGTCTGATCGAGATGTTTTTCCTGGTCTTCGAGATGGCCGATCGGGGCGCGTCAACCCCCGATAATATTCAAGCGCTTCCCTCGGATGACTTTCACTGGTCACGGGATCTGACCTCAAAGGCATTCGGTATTTTTTCAGTGTTCATCTTCATCGGCTTATCCCCCGCCATCACCGGCGGCTGGTTTCCGGTACGCTATTCGGATGAGCAGGCACAGGAAGTTATGGCGCAGCTCAACCAGACGGGTTCTCTGGGATCGATCGGCGCGACCCTCGAGATTCTGGAGCAGTTTATCGGCCAGCCATCGGCGGTGATCATCCACGGACGAGCGCTTTATCCGCGCTACTATCCAGCCGGCGCAGGAGAGCTCGACAACGGGTTTCCTTTTCTCACGCTCCCCTATCCCCGGCTGGCCTTTATAGTGATCGGACCGCGTGGCTCGGATAACGTGATCTTCCCGTTGGAAAGAGCCCCCAGTCTGCCCAATGCGTCAGACGTGCTCATACTGGGTTGCCACATTGCGGACAGCAATCCGAATTCGAATGTCGTGAATGCCCTGGCGGTTTTTGTTCTTCAGGAGAACGGTCCGGCGACGGTCTACGCTCGCCAGCCGGCAGCGCCTTTGCAATGTCCGGCAGCGGCCATCGTCTGTAACGAGGCGAAGGAATGCCGCTCGGGTCCGTGAACCGTCACGTGCGTGGACGAGTTTCCGGTCTCTCCGCCCTGGGGCTTGACTCCGGGATCTGAGCTTTTTCCCACGCCTGGAGCGATTCCTCCACCGCTCTCCAGGGTTTTTGTAGCCTCTACGTGTACTCAGCTCGCAGGAACTGAAGGTGATAGAATATTGCTGATCCTTCGACCTTCGACGCTCGACGTTGAACCTTCTCCAGCCACTTTGCTCCAATTAACTTGTCAGCTTACCCGGTTCGGGCTTTAACTTCCCCAGACAGTTCATGAAATTCAATAAATTCTTTTCCCGGCATAATATTTCAAGATTCGGTCCGGCGGTTTTGTCAGCTTTGATCGCGGTCGAAGCGTTCATTACGGCCGCGCTTATGCTTCAACACTCCTCAGAATCTGCAGGCAGTGCGGTTTTTGGAAACTCCCTGCCGAGGATCTTGATCGTTGGCTTTCTGGTTATCCTGACCTTATTAGCTGCAGGCGTGTCCATCACGTTGTTCAAATCGGAAGAACGCACGAAGTTTATCCAAAACTGGATCACCAATCCGGCTCATCGGTCCAGGAGCCTGTGGACAGCCATCCTGATCGGAAGTCTCGCCTGGATCAGCTTCTTCGCACCTGCCTATCGTCTTGGTGGTTATGCAGGTTACGTTGTACGGCTCCAACCGCTGTTCGTCCTTGTCATCCTGATCGCGCTTGAAACCACTGCTTTTATCCACCTGCAAACCAAGCCCACGCTTGCACGCAAAACCAGGGTGCATGAGAAAAAAGCGGGATCCCTGGCTGGTTGGGGATTCATCATGGCGATCATCCTATTGGCCTGGACCCTGATCGCTTTGACCGGTCTGGGGATCAGATCGAATGGGGAGGATTACTGGTATGAGGCCGGGGTACCTTTGTTGACGGTGCAGGTCCTGGTTGCCCTGCTGATTGGTTTGACGGCGGCACTCATCTCGGCTCGCGGCAAAAAATCCGCCCTGCCTCCAAAACCCGATCTGTTTATTTTTCTGGCGATCTGGTTCCTGGCCGGCTTGATCTGGGTGAACACGCCGGCGCCAAACGGTTACTTCAACCCGGGTCCATTTCCTCCCACGCATGAGGCCTACCCGTTTTCGGATGCAGCCAGGTTCGACGTGCAAAGTCAGTTTGCATTGCTCGGGCAAGGGCTCAATGATGGAAGGAACCTGGCTCGCCCGCTCTACCCCGCCTTCCTGGTTTTGATGCACGTTTTGGCGGGACAGGATTACGAGCTGATCATCGACATCCAGACTGCGATCTTCAGCATCTTTCCCGCTTTGATATATCTGATCGGAAAAACCCTTTACAACCGCAGCGTCGGACTTGCCGCGGCCGCAGTGATCCTGCTGCGCGGCGTGAACAGCATCGCAGCCACCGCCATCCTGAACCTTGCCAATCCCAAACAATTGCTTTCAGATTTCCCAACTGCGATCGGGATCGCGCTCAGTCTGCTGCTGTGCATTCTGTGGTTGAAATCACCGGGAAAACTGCGCCTGCCGTTGCTGGCGGGAGCCGCACTGCTCTTCACATCCTATGCAAGGTTGACGGTGTTGGGTGCCCT
>CAYUUJ010000021.1:0-11284 GCA_964447845.1 uncultured Anaerolineaceae bacterium | reverse complement strand
GGCACGGAAATCTGAGAGGATACGCTCGCGAACTTCGCTGGCGCGGCCGACTACCTTGTTAACTCGGATTCCGTAGCGCTGCTCGAAACGCTTCAGCGGCTCATCCTCGTGCGGCCCGCCAAGCGCAGTATAGTACGTCACCGCACCTTCCTTCTTGGCGCCATCAACCGTCGTGAGATGGTACCTGACAGGGTAATCCGCCTTGATTGCCCCGTTCACCAATTTTTCTACTTCCGCAATTTGCTCCGGTGTCATCTTGTCCGTGTGATTGAAGTCGAAGCGAAGCCGGTCCGGCGCAACCAATGAGCCGGCCTGGCGGGCATGTTCACCGAGCACCTCATGCAGCGCAGCGTGTAGTAGATGCGTGGCCGTATGGTTGCGCATAATGTCATGGCGTCGGACCAAGTCTACTTCCGCCACGGCTTTGTCCCCAACCTGCGGTTGGCCCGAGACAACTTCGCCAATGTGAACGATGATGCCCGCCGAGGGTTTGCGGACGTCGGTGATCTCGATCTCCCATTGTTGTCCAGCGGTTGAACTGCTGGACGAACGAATGTAACCCGTGTCTGAAACCTGTCCACCGGATTCAATGTAGAAACCTGTCTTTGGCAGGATCACTTCAACCTGATCGCCGAACGACGCCGCCGGCACCTGTTGGCCGCCAACGATCAGCGCCAGTACCTCTCCTTCAACGCGCGGACTGATGTATGGGTCATATTCGACGCCATGCTTGTCAAGTTTGTCCGTCGCCTCCAGCGTATTAAAAATGTTCGCAAAGAATTCCGCATCCTCGCCGCCGAGCGGACCCATGGCTTTGCCACCGCCGGAAGCGACGCGATGTTTATCCATCGCCGCACGAAAAGCGGTCTCATCCACGTCCAATCCCTGCTCACGCGCGATGTCTCGCGCGATCTCGAGCGGCAGGCCAAAAGTGGCGTACAGATCGAATGCTTTGTGGCCATCCAGAACGGTCTTTTTTTGTTTTTGCAACTCGTCGAGCAGATTCTGCAGTTGAGCGGTACCAGCCTCAACGGTCCGCGCGAAGCGGATCTCTTCGCGTGTCAGATTGTCGAGAATCGCGCCGCGACTCTTTTCCAGTTCCGGATAGAACGCGCCGTAGGTGTCGATCACGGTCTCTGCCACGCGCGCCAGGAACGGTTGTTTCAGTCCGATCTTCGTCCCGAAACGCGCCGCACGCCGGATGATCATGCGGCAGACGTAGTTGCGTCCCGTATTGCCCGGCACAACGCCGTCGGCGATCAGAAAAGCCGCCGCGCGGGCGTGGTCGCAGATCACGCGATACGGTGTGAAATCGGCATCCATTTGCTTTTCTGTGGCGCCGGTCAGCGAACGCAGGACTTCGAGCGAGCGGGTGAAGAGGTCCGTTTTGTAATTCGAGTCAACATCTTGCAGCACCGACACGATGCGTTCGAAGCCCATGCCCGTATCCACATGCGTGGCGGGCAGCGGCTCGAGCGTCTCGGGCCCGAGACGGTTGTACTGAATGAAAACCAGGTTCCACAATTCGAGAAAGCGCACGCAATCGCCGTTGACTTTGCAAACATGACCGGGCACAGCCTGCTTGTCGCAATATTTCTCACCGCGGTCGTAATGGATCTCCGAACATGGCCCGCACGGCCCCATCTCGGCCATCTCCCAGAAATTGTCTTTGCGGCCGAAATACAAGACGTGGTCTTTCGCGAAGCCAGGCTGGACGCGCCAGACGGCCGCGGCCTCCTCGTCTGACGGGACGTTCTTCTCGCCTTCGAAGCAGGTCGCCCACAAACGGGCCTTATCCAACCCCCAGACGTCGGTCAGCAGTTGCCAGGCCCATTCGATCGCTTCTTTTTTGTAATAATCACCGAACGACCAATTACCGAGCATTTCGAAGAAAGTGTGGTGCGTGTCGTCACGGCCGACATCGTCGAGATCGTTGTGCTTGCCGGCCACGCGCATACACTTCTGGGAGTCGACAGCGCGCGTGTAAGGCCGCTTGTCCTTGCCGAGGAAGACGTCTTTAAATTGCACCATGCCGGAGTTGGTGAACAGCAAGGTGGCATCCCCGCCCGGGACGAGTGAAGAGGATGGAACAACGGTGTGTCTGTGTTCGACGAAGAAGTCAATGAAAGTCTGGCGGATCTCCGCGCCGGTGAGTTTTTTAGGGGACATGCGGCTCCAGTGAGGATAACGATAGAGTGCCGGAATTATACCAAGTCAAGTAGGCAGAATGATGGTTAGATATAATAGATACTAAATGACTTCCTAACCACCAATTGTATTGAATAATCATTTGTCCGTTATAAACCGAGCAGCATGAAGACCTCATGGATCGCTATTCAAGGTATAGTGGTGCAGGGTCACCGCGTTGCCTCCGGACCCTCGCCTGCCTATCCCTACGGCTCGCTGGAAAAACAAAAACCGAAATTTAAATTATTAGGACTTGATCTCGACCCTTATTTTGAAGGCACACTGAACATTTCGATCGCACCGAGTACCTTTGAGTTGGCCCACCCGGAATATACATTCGAAACTGTCGAATGGACCGATCTGCATCCACCTGAAACATTCTCCTTTTCGAGATGCAAAGTCAGTTTCCAGCGAATGGAATACGATGGCTGGGTGTATTACCCGCATCCGGAAACGAAGAAAACGCATTTCCAGAACCCATCCCTGCTGGAAGTGATCACATACAAGATACCGGAAATAAAATATGGCGATGGTATCCAGGTCCAGTTAAACGACAAAGAGATTACAGTTCGCTAGGACCATCCCTTAAGCACCACCGCGATGGAACTGAATAGGCTAAAATCGGGTCAGATCAGCTGCACACGAGGAGAAATCCGCGCCATGGCGAAAAAGACCTTTCAAGCCAAACTGGAGAGACCGCCTGGGGCGGGAACCTGGACGTATGTGAATGTCCCATTCAATGTGCAGGCCGAATTCAAAACCAAGGGGCAGGTGAAGGTGAAAGGCAACGTGAACGGTGTCTCGTTCCGAGGTTCACTCATGCCGCATGGGAACGGCAAACATTTTTTAGTGGTCAACCGTTCGATCCGCGAGCAGGCCGGCGTGCGCACCGGAGACACGGTCAAAGCCGTGATCGAGCGCGATACGAAAGCGCGGACCGTGTCCATGCCAAATGACTTTAAACGGGCACTGGCGCGAAGCACAAAAGCCAAAGCCGGCTTTGACAAACTGGCTTACAGCCACAAAAAAGCATACGTCGAGTGGATCGAGACCGCTAAAAAAGAAGAGACGCGCGCAAAGCGCATCAAAGAGTCCCTGACGCGCATTGCTGCGGGCGAACGGCTGAAAGGTTAATAGGCACTGCCTGCATTGTCTGACCAGTAGAAATCAAAAAAGAAAGCTGATCAAACAAAAACGCGATCCGAAACCGGACGCGTTTTTGTTTTTCAATGGTCATTGACTTGAAAGTGGGGTTGATTTCCCTGTTACAGATTGGGAAATTCTTCGTTAAACAGAATGGATGAAAGGTGAGCTTGGGAAGGACTTTGTTTTATGGGCTTATTCGGGCGGAGTGAAATTCTACTCACCATCATAAGGAAATCAAACATGACAAAAGAACCTGTATTCAATCAAGTATTGTGTTGCCTGTCAGGCATTTTAATGATTCTGGCAGCGCCGATCCTTGCCTGCGGATCCACGTCCGGTGTAACTCCTGTGGCACCTGCATTGGATGAATCCGGCAATGTACCTCAACCCACAGCCACAATGCCGGAAACCGCCTGGGGACCATCCCTGACAGAGTGGGAAAACTTGGGTGGCGGGATCGTTGGGACTCCGGTTGCAGTCAGCTGGGAACCGAATCGCCTCGATATCTTCGCGCAGGGAGTGGACGGCGCGGTTTATCATAAATCCTGGAACGCGGCCGGATGGGCTCCCTCTGAAACGGATTGGGAAAACCTGGGTGGCAATACCACCGCTCCACCAGCCGTGGTAAGTTGGGGACCGGAACGGCTGGATATCTTTATTCGCGGAGCGGATGGCGCGGTGTACCATAAAGCCTGGGCCAATTCCGTCTGGTCTCCTTCCGCCGCGGAGTGGGAGAACCTGGGCGGAGCGATTATCGGCTCTCCGGCGGTCGTCAGTTGGGGTGAAGATCGCCTGGATGTTTTCGCGCTCGGCACGGATGGCGCGGTACTCCACAAATCCTGGGACGGCTCCAAATGGGCTCCATCTGTAACAGACTGGGAAAATCTGGGAGGGGCCACTACCTCCACTCCATCTGCAGTGGGTTGGGCTGACGGCCGGTTGGATATTTTCACGCGCGGCGCGGATGGCCGGGTGCTCCACAAAGCCTGGGGCGAAACAGGTTGGTATCCGTCTGTCACTGAATGGGAAGACTTGGGCGGCACCAGCGTGGGCCAGCCAATGGCAGTCAGCTGGGGCACAGATCGACTGGATATCTTTATCCAGGGCACAGACGGACATGTCTATCGCAAAGCCTGGGATGGCTCGGATTGGTATCCTTCTTTAGCTGACTGGGAAAATATCGGTGGCAATATCATTGCCCCTCCAACAGTAGCCAGCTGGGGCGAAAACCGTCTGGATATATTTGTCACGGGGACAGATGGCGCCGTCTATCATAAAGCTTGGGATGGTTCAGCCTGGAGTCCAATGGATCTGGAATGGGAAAACCTGGGCGGCTTGATCACAGATTCGCCATTCGCTGTAAGCTGGGGCGCGGATCGGCTGGATATCTTCGCACGCGGCACGGATGGCGCGGTGTACCACAAATACTATTCGCCTTGAGATGAACACGGAAACTAATAAACAAGCGACCTGAACAGGTCGCTTGTTTATATTTCACAAACGTCGCGGCAGCCATTGGTGCTTGTGCACATTGGGGTTAGCAACCGGGTGGTTTGATTTGCGTAATATAATGAAGAATATCAGTCCCACAGCCCGTATTGGGCAGGAGCGCGTTGGCATGCAACAGGAAAATTACAGAGACCGCCAGGTCCGTGACAAGACACGTCAGGTGGCCGATTACCACTACGATGACCGGACACCTGGCAAACCATTACACCTTCTTATACCAGGCGGGCTGATCGCACTGGTCAGCCTGGCTGTGATCATTTTCACCGCATATCGTGTATGGTTTGAAGGCACATTGGAGGAAAGCACGGGCATTACCCTTCTGATCCTGCTCGTGCCTGTTTACATCGGCGGCGTATTTCTCTTCAGTTATGGATACGAGCTGTACGATCTTCCGCGGGCTTTGCGGTTGACAGCCATCATCGTTTTCGTTACCGTCGCTGCAGTCGTCATCGTGGCAGCCCTGTTCCTTTTGCTGGGCGGCGAAGGACGTTCCAAATCGTCTTCATCCCGATCCAGGTCAAAATCGGGTTCGGGAAATTCGGGTAAAGCCTCAACAACAAGCGCTGATCGAAGGTGGAACGGCGGCGGGTTCGGACCGGTCATATTAGGCGGGGGTTCGGGTACCCGGACTGTGACCCGCGAGGTGGTGCGCGAAGTGCCGGTGGAGCCTGCCAAGCCGGAACCGGTGACCTGTCCCAATTGCGGGAGATCTTACATGCCTGCCGAGACTGAATATGTATGCCCCGGTTGCGGTGCTCCGGCGCCTTCCACAGAAGCAAAAACGACTAGATAGATCCAGGTGAGTTGATGTCCGTTTGTGCATCTTGCCGCAAATCGATGGCTCAATAGATTTGCGGCTGTGATGTTGTAAGGTAATTGAAATCGGCTTTTAAGCTCCAAGTCCCTATAATGGACATGTAGGAAAGCGCATTCCGTACTCGTTTCGGGTCCGGGTGTCTCCATTATCCATTATCTATTCAGGACGCAGCATTTGAGCCCTACCCCTCGACAAGCATCAATTCGAACAGTACATAAACTAGTCCCGCCATTGACTGGCGAGGAGCCGCAGGCATTGTGGCTCTGAACAGTCTGACGGCGGAACAAGCCTTACGCGAAAGCCAGGACCGCCTGAGATCGGTCGTCACCAGCGCGCCGATCATCCTCTTCGCGTTGGATCTGGATGGAATTGTGACCTTTTCGGAAGGCAAAGGTCTGGCGAGTCTTCATCTCCAACCCGGCCAATTGGTGGGCACATCGGTCCATGACCTCTACCGGGACAGACCTGAAATTCTCGCCAGCTGCCGGAAAGCCTTAACAGGGGAGAGTTTCACAGAAATCGCGCAGGTGGACGGCGTGGTGTTCGAAACGCGCTGGACCCCGCAGCACGGGGCAGATGGATCACTCTTGGGGACGATCGGCGTTTCAACAGATATTACCGAACGCAGGCGGGCCGAAGAAGCCGCGCGCGCCAACGAGGAACACTTCCGGAAGGCCATTGGCGCCGCCGGTGCGGTACCCTACTTGCTGGATTACAGAACCATGAAGTACACCTTCATGGGTGACGGAATTTTTCAGATGACAGGGTATAACATGGAAGAGATGCACCCTGGCATCTGGGAAACCCTGCAACAGGAGATCCACCTGTTAGGTGAACTCACCAACCTTACTCCTCAAGAAGCTGCTCAACATGCGCGGGCCGGCAAGCTCAAAGAATGGAAAAGCGATTTACGGATCCTGACGCGGTCTGGAGAGACGCGCTGGCTTCACGATTCTTGCTCGTATTTGGTGGACGAGAGTGGCAAGAGTATCGGCGCCATCGGCATTTTGCAGGATATCACCGAGCGCAAACTAGCCGAAGAAAAACTCCAACAGTTCCGGGCGCTGATCGATCAATCCAATGATGCCATTTACGTGATCGATCAGGAAACCAGCTGCTATGTGGATTTCAATACCAAGGCTTACCGATCTCTTGGATATACTGCGGAAGAACTGGCCAATATCGGCGTAATAAACGTGGCTCTGCATGTGCCCAATCTGCAAGTCTGGCATCGACGTGTCGAGTTGGTCCGCGAGCAAAGCGGCCTGGTCTTCGAGACCATGTATCGAAGAAAAGATGGCAGTATTTTCCCCGTTGAAGTGAGTTCACGGATGCTGACCCATGGACAGCGATCGTACATGGTGGCAGGCGTCCGGGATCTGACGGAACGCAAACAGACGGAGGAGCTGCTGCAAGCGAACCGTCTGGCGGAGGCGCAGTTCCTCGAGCAGCTGGTTACCCTGCAGGAAGTAACGAATCAACTTTCCAAGGCAGCCTCCTTCGACGATCTATGCCGCGATGCCGTGGAACTTGGACGCATTCGTCTCGGGTTCGGTCGCTTGGGAATTTGGTTCACAGATTCCGACCGTCTCGTGTTGATCGGTTCGTTTGGGATCGACGAGAACGGACAAATCCGCAACGAGCGTGATCGTCGCGTCCCGATCGCGGAACACGATTTGATTTGGGAGGCCCTTCAAGGCGAGGAGTTGGTCGTCCACGGCGATGACATCCCGTTGTTCAACGACCGGCATGAGCAGGTTGGCCGGGGGATGAACGTCACTGCTGCCCTGTGGGATGGGGATGAGATCATCGGCTTCATCAGCACCGACAACCTGCTTTCCAATCAGCCTTTCACCGAACAGCAGAGCGAGATACTGGGTTTGTATGCATCTGCAGTCGGGCACCTGTGTTCGCGCAAGCGGGCTGAGGAAGCACTCCAAAAAACGGAAGAGAAGTACCGGAATATTTTCGACAATATTATGGAGGGGATCTATCAAACTACTCCGGACGGGCGCTACGTTACCGCTAATCCTGCACTGGCACGCATGCTTGGTTATGATTCCCCGGAGGACCTGATCCAATGCGTCACGGACCTGAACCGCCAATTTTACGTACTGCCTGATCGCCGCGGGGAGTTCATGAAGCTTTTGCAGGATAATGGCGCCATCACCAACTTCGAATCGGAGATCTCTTGCAAAAACGGCAGCACGATCTGGGTTTCCGAAAATGCCCATACTGTTCTCGATGAAAACGGTGTCCTGTCGTTCTACGAAGGCACCACGGAAGACATTACAGCCCGGAAGCGTGCCGAAGAAGCGCTCCGCAGAGCAGAAGAAAAATATAGAAGCATCTACGCGAATGCCGTGGAAGGGATCTATCAAACCACCCCTGAGGGCCGCATCATCAGCGTGAATCCGGCGCTCGCCAGACTGCTCGGATATGCCTCCCCGGCAGAAATGATCTCGATCGTTTCAGATATTCCAAATCAATACTATGTGCGGCCGGAATTACGCCCTCAGTTCACAAAGCGGATCATCGAGCACGGTCAGGTAAAAGGATTCGAATATCAGGCTTTTCGCAAGGACGGCCAGACGATCTGGGTTTCCGATAATGCGCGCGTTGTTTATGGCACTGATAATTCACTGCTTTATTTTGAGGGATTTGTTTCGGATATTACGGAACGAAAACAAGCCGAACATAAGATCGAACTGCAGCTCAGGCGTCTGGAGGCCCTGCACGCCATTGACACCGCGATCAGCAGCAGCCTCGACCTGCACTATACGGTTAATGTTCTGCTGGAACAAGTGACAAAGCGCCTGGGCATCGACGCAGCCGATGTTCTGCTCCTGGATCCGGACACCTACATGCTGGAATTCACCGCCGGCAGCGGATTTAAAACGACATCGATCAGCCACCCACATTTGGAACTGGGTGAGGATCAAGCCGGTCAGGCTGTCCTTGAAAGAAGGGTCGTATTTGTGCAAGACCTGAAGAAAAATGACAAATTGCTGCAACGGGCTGAAACCCTGACGAAGGAAAATTTTGTTTCTTATTGCGGTGTACCCCTGCTCTCAAAAGGAAAAGTCAAAGGCGTTCTCGAGATCTTCCAGCGCAAACCCCTCGAGATGGACCGGGATTGGCTGGATTTCCTGGAGACACTCGCCGGGCAGACGGCACTTGCCATAGAGGACTCCGCCCTGTTCCATGATCTTGAACATACGAACATTGAATTGACCCTGGCGTATGATGCCACGATCGAAGGCTGGTCACACGCGCTTGACTTGCGGGATAAAGAGACCGAAGGCCATACAAAACGGGTCACCGAGATGACGATCCGGCTCGCCCGCACCCTGGGCATGAGCGAGGCAGACCTGGTTCAAATCCGCCGCGGCGCTCTGCTGCACGATATCGGTAAGATGGGCATCCCGGATGCGATCCTTTCAAAAGCCGGACCGCTCACCAAAAAAGAACAACAGAAAATGCGCCAGCATCCCAGCATGGCGTACGAGATGTTGCGGCCGATCACGTTCCTGCGACCGGCGCTTGAAATCCCCTACTCGCATCACGAGAAGTGGGATGGCAGCGGCTATCCTCAGGGTTTAAGCGGTGAGAAGATCCCGATCGCAGCCCGGATTTTTGCCGTGGTGGATGTTTGGGACGCACTGCGCTCAAACCGGCCTTATCGAAAACGCTGGACGGATAAGAAAGTTCGTAAACATATCCAGGAGCAGTCCGGACTTTATTTCGATCCGGGCATTGTGGAAGTATTTCTAAATATGCCTGACATACAATAAACGCCTATCTACGGGCGTTAGGATAGCGGGGAAACTCAAGGGGCGCTTCATTAAACTCAGATTTGATACGAGAAGTACTCCCCTGATACTCGTGCTATACTACCAGCGCGGCATGTCCGCTTGTAGATGAATAAACAAAATCCCCAGCCGCCGCGCGTGCTTGCATGTTAATCTATCCTCTCCAATTTTCAAAACACAAGAACAAATCAAAAATGCCGGATTACCGGCCGCTTTTGATCGCCGTACTACTAGCCGGATGTCAACCGATTTCTTTGGAATTAACTGCCTCTCCCGAATTATTGCCGCTGACCGGCTGCGATCAAACTGGAAAAGTTGTTCAAGCCGAAGTGGAAGATACTTCGCGCGGCTATCCATACAGCTATAACATTTACCTGCCACCCTGCTATCAAACGGACGCGGAACGGGAGTATCCAATACTCTACCTGATGCCCGGACGCGGCAGCGGACCGACCGCCTGGTTCGCGTCCGGCGCAGACAAGGCTGCCGACACCGCCATCCTGGATGCCGGTGTCCCTCCCTTCGTGATCGTGGCAACTGAGAATACGGATAGTGACTCATACGCGGATGCCATTCTGAACGATTTGATTCCCTATATTGAGAGTCACTATCCAATTCTGGAAAAACGAAATTATCGCGCCGTAGCCGGCGGTTCGCTCGGCGGGATCGCGGCGTATCGGATCGCGTTCCAACACCCGGAGCAATTTGCCAGTTCAGCCCTCTTTGGAAGTGGTTTGATCTCGGGCGAGGAATCACAATTCAACGACTGGTTGGAAGCGCTTCCCGCTGGAAACCAACCCAGGGTGTTCTTGAATACCGGCGAACAAGACTCCTACCTATTGGAACGGGCGCGCGTGATGGCAGGTATCCTCGAACACGCAGGGATCGAAACTACTTTGATCGTCAGTGAAGGAGACCATAATTACTCCTACTGGATCTCTAATTTTCCCGCTTATCTGAGCTGGCTGGCAAAGGACTGGTAATTGATCATGGCCACGAAGAATATTGTGGTTATCGGAGCCTCGGGTCATGCCAAGGTCGTGATCGACGTCATCGAGAAGGAAGGCAGATTTCATCTGGTGGGATTGATCGACTCCCTCAAATCGGCCGGTGATTCTTCATTTGATTATCCGGTTGTTGGCACCGAAGCGGAATTGCCAGCGCTTTCCAAAAGCCTGAACCTGTACGGTTGTTTCATCGCCATCGGGGATAATTGGGTGCGTTATCAGGTTTCTGAAAAAATCATGGAGCTGGTACCTGGTCTGATCTTCGTTACACCGATCCATACATCAGCCCAGATCGCACGCGGTACAACCATCGGACGGGGCAGCGTGATCATGCCGGGCGCCATCGTTAACAGTGGCAGCAGGATCGGCAATTTTTGCATTGTTAATACGAAAGCTTCCCTGGATCACGATTGCCAGATGGAGGACTATTCCAGCCTGGCCCCGAATGTAACAGTCGGCGGAAATGTAAAGGTGGGCGCCTTCAGCGCCGTATCACTGGGTGCAAATATCATCCACCAGAAGACGATCGGCAAACATGTTGTGATCGGTGCAGGCGCGCTTGTGCTCGATGACATTCCGGATAATTCGGTATCCTATGGAACTCCAGCCTCGGTAGTGAGGATAAGACAAGCCGGCGATAAGTATCTTTGAGCATAACCGGCGGGATTATTCAAAATCAATTCCTTCGGGTTGAATCTATTTTCCATCGGTGCCATTCGATCCACGTCAGGCAGATCCTCATTCCGTACTTATCGGATCACCGCTCGGGTGTCTATTAGTTTAATTTCCGGAAACGTCGTTATAAC